>JAUMVQ010000055.1 GCA_030530085.1 Desulfovibrionaceae bacterium
CTTCCGTGCAGTGCGAGACAGACTTTGTGTCCCGCGGCGACGACTTCAAGAATTTCGCAGCCATGGCTGCCTCTACCGTGCTTGAAAAGAAGCCTGCCGATGCCGGCGCCCTGGACGCCCTGCTTGGCGAGGACCTCAAGAACCTCATCGCCAAGACCGGCGAGAACATGCGCCTTGGCAAGTTCTTCTTTTATGACTGCGCTGACAACGAAGTGGCCGGCACCTACATGCATGTGACTTCCGGCAAGCTCGGTGTGGTGGTTATCATGCAGGCCGGCAAGGCTGAGACAACTGCCAACGAAAAGGTTAAGGAAGTGGCCAAGGAAATCGCCATGCAGGCTGCAGCCATGCGTCCCATGGCCCTTGACCGTGACAGCCTTGATCCCGAGGCTATCGAGCGCGAGCGCAACGTGTACCGCGAGAAGGCCAGAAACGACGGCAAGCCCGAGCAGATCATCGAGAAGATTGCCGAAGGCGCCGTGGTCAAGTTCTGCAAGGAAGTGTGCCTGATGGACCAGGCCTACATCCGTGACGACAAGAAGACCATTGCCCAGCTGGTTGCCGAAACTGCCAAGGCTGTTGGCGACACGCTGAAGGTTGTGACCTTTGCCCGCATCGAGCTCACCGCCGAGGAAGCTCCTGCCGAGTAAGGCATAATAAGAACATAAGCGGAATGGCTCTGCCGGTTTCCGCCTGGATACAGCAAGGGGGAGACATCTGTCTCCCTCTTTTGTTACCTCCGTATGCAGCATATGGGAGGTTATATGACAGGAAGGCCCAGAAAACACATGCTTGAGGCCGGACCAGGGGAAAGGGAGTCCCTTGAGCATATCCGCAGCAATCCTGACGTGCATCCCAGAAAAAGGCTTGGCGCAGCCATTCTTCTTTATGCTCTGGACGGTCTCACAACTGCTAAAATAGCCGAAAAAGCAGGCATGTCGCAGTCATTTGTCGCAGGCCTCATCCGCCAGGCGCCACTGCTTGGCCTGAAGGAAACTGTTGAAGCCATGCCCTTGTGCCGCCATCCGCTAAAAATTGCAGGCGCTGCTGCCGCATGGGTATGCGAGCTGGCAAAAAAAAGCCCCGCAGATCTCGGGCTTAATAGGCTGTATGCCTGGTCCATGGAATCTCTGGCAGGCTATATACGCTCCCATTGCGAGGAAGCGGGGTATCCTGAGCTCAGCCGGATTGCCAAATCCACAGTCTGGCATCTGCTCCGCCAGGACGGGCAGGATACGGGGCAGAACAGCGTTTAAGCGCAAAAAAGCCTCACATAAGTGAGGCTTTAAAAGAGAAAGCACTACATTCTTCTTTAAGGATGAAAGCTTTTTCATCAGCTTGCCGAAGACAAGGGCCCATTTTGATATTTTGGTACCGCAGGCCAGACTTGAACTGGCACAGCCATAAGCCGGGAGATTTTAAGTCTCCTGTGTCTACCGGTTCCACCACTGCGGCATGATATATATTTTAATCTTAATTTGACAAAAGAGCGAGTGTTTTTTTGCCGTCAAATCTGTTTCCTCGCTCTCATGCACTGTATACGGAGCAAAAATGGCAATGGACGTTCTTGATAAGATTATCCTGGGATATTGTCACCTTGGCATAGCAGGTCTGTCCAAATGGGCGCCTGGCACATGCGGCACCTTTCTGGCACTGCTTGCGGCTCCCTGGCTCTTTCAGCCACTGGACCTCAAATGGAGGATTGTCGTGCTGCTGGCCGTCTTTGTCACCGGCTCGCTTGCCGCAACCAGGGCCGAGGCAATCCTTGGCAAAAAGGATCCCGGCGAAGTCGTCATTGACGAGCTGGCCGGTGCCTGGATAGCCATCCTGCCGTTCCAGGGCGGAAGCTTTGTCCTGCTTGCCTGTGCCTTTGTGCTCTTCAGGTTCTTCGACATTCTCAAGCCATGGCCTATACATGCCTCTGAGAACTGGCTGCCTGACGGCTGGGGCGTCATGATTGACGATGTAGTCGGCGGCGTGATGACAATGCTGGTCCTGCTTTTGTGCAGGTATTTCGGCCTTCTTAAGGTTTCCCTGCTGTAGGGAAACTGCCTGGAACCGAAGGTACCGCCTACTTCATGCGGTAGGTAATGCGTCCCCTGGTGAGATCATACGGAGAAAGCTCCACTTTGACGCGGTCGCCAGGAAGAATGCGGATATAGAACTTGCGCATTTTGCCGGAAATGTGGGCGAGTACCTTGTGGTTGTTGGTGAGTTCTACCACAAACATGGCATTGGGCAATGCTTCCTCAACGACGCCGTCAACTTCAATGGAGTCTTCTTTTGACATATAACCTCCTAGGCACCTTTTCCACGCAATACATGCCGTGGACTGTCTGAAAAAATTAATCCTGTCTGGACATGCCATGGCAGGGACGGCTTTGGGCCGTCACTGAATTTATATATGGACAACAAGCATCATAGCTTTCCCATGGCAAAAAGCAGGGAAATATACGACGTTCTGGCCGATAAAGTGCGTTTTCCTTGTCACAAAAGATATTGCTTGTCAATGCTGCAATTTTACCGGCCTGAATTGTCTTTCAGGGGCGCTATACAGTGTCCTGTGCTTACTGTGCCTTTGAGCCGTGGCTGCCGAAAAAGAGCCACAGGCCGAAGGCAAAGAGAGGCAGGCTCAGTATCTGTCCCATGGTCAGCCAGTTGAAGGCAAGATAGCCAAGCTGCTCGTCAGGAACGCGGACAAATTCCACCAGGAAGCGGGATATGGCATAGCCCATAGCAAAGACGCCGGCTATCTGTCCCTTTTTCCTTGGCTTTGAGGAGAACCAGAAAAGCACTGCCCACAACAGCAGGCCCTCCAGGCAGGCCTCATAGAGCTGGGAGGGATGGCGCGGGTAGGGACCGGCGTAGGGAAAGACAACGCCCCAGGGAACGTCTGTTACCTTGCCCCAGAGCTCTCCGTTGATAAAGTTGCCTATACGCCCGAAGAAAAGGCCCTGCGGAATGAGCGGGGTTATAAAGTCGGCTATGTCCACAAAGGACTGCTTCCTTGTATGCGCGAAATAGAGAAAGGCAAGGGCAAGCCCTATGGCTGCTCCATGGAAGGACATGCCGCCGTTCCAGAAGCGGAAGATTTCCATGGGGTTTTCCATGTACATGGGAAGCGAGTAGAAGAGGATATAGCCTATTCTTCCGCCAAGGACGCAGCCCAGCATGGAGATGGTGACCAGGTCGTCAACATCGCGTGCCTTCCAGCCAAAACGGGCGGCGCGCCTGCGGCCCAGGTACCAGCCCAGCAAAAAGCCGATGACGTACATGAGGCCGTACCAGCGTACAGAAAGGCTGCCAATGGAAAAGGCAACAGGATCAATAGAGCATGTAAGCATATAGTGATGAGCCTTTTGTCCTGTACAGGGCGAAAGACAATCCTCCGATTAAATGGTGCTTTAGCGTATCTGCGCTAGGCCAGGCTTATTTTGTCCCCAGAAGCCAGTCACTAAATGTCTGCGGCTCAGGCGGGACTGACCTGCTCCAGCCTGTTCCCCTGAATGGCGCATCAAAGGCCATTCTTTCAATGACAACGTTATCGTCCTTGTCAAGCACAAGCATCATTTTCAGGGGATTGCCGGTAGTACAGATCTTTTGCAGTATATCCCGACCTATGGCCAGGCTGGACCCGAAATGCAGGTCAGAAAGGATAAAATAGGTCATGTCTTCGCAGACAAAGTTTTTCATGCTGCAGGCAGGATGGCCTTCATGCTCCTCGGAAGAGAAACTGGTAGCGCATGTTGCCGCTGATTTGGCAAAGTTCAGGTCTGGCAGGAAGGAAAGGCTTAGCCTGGCTGCCTTCACGTCTTTTTCTGCCATAGGCGTGGCTATGGGCAGTTCTGTTATATCAAGAAAGTCCAGGCACTTGCTTGAAGTAGCCTCAAGATGGGTGACAAGTTTCTGGGGCACAAGGGTGTAGAATCCTGCCTTGCCGCGGGGCCGTCCCAGCCCGCTCAGGCTCTGTTCCCTGAGGGCAGAGCATCCGTCCGGGAACTCTTCTATATAGATGGCCCGCCAGTAAAAGGGACTGAAAAAATCAGGAAGAATTGTCAGCCTGCTGACTGTATGCCCGTCCTTTTCCAGATCATCCTCCATGGCAGTGGCATTGGCATGATTGAGCCCCAGGCACAGCAAGGGATAGGCAAGAGCCCAGACAATGCCTGCTGACGCAAGGAAGCGTGTTTTGCCGGCAAACCTGCCCAGCAGTGCCAGCACAAGCATGGGAACAGCCAGGAAGGGATCCACCATAAAGAGGGTATTGAGGTGGATGCGCACATCTGAAAAGGGCAAAAAGACCTTGGCCCCGAAGGTCGTGAAGCAGTCAAGCAGCAGATGCAGGCCTATGCAGGCAAGAAAATACAGCCAGACAGTGGCAAGGGAGACATTGTCCTTGGTGGACGGATGCCACAGGGGACGGGCCAGAAGGGCAATTACAAAGGCGATTAGCGGGGCAGTGAAGACGGAGTGGGAAATGCCCCTGTGCAGACGGACAAAATGAATGGCATCCCCTGAGAAAAGCATGTCAAAGTCAGGTGCCACAGCTGCCAGAATAAAAAAAGGCAGGCACCAGAAGGTCTTCGGGCGTCTGGGGAGAAGGAGCGCAAAAAGAGCGCCTATTGCCACCTGTGTCAGTATATCCATGTATCGTTATTCTCTGAAAGGTGATTTCTGCCTGGGTGTTTCCCGGTAGGAAGGATGTTCAGCAGCAGAAGAGCCGTCCCTCTTCATCCTTCTCTTGAACTCGTTTGTCCGCCATTCCTGCACTGCCTCAAAATAGGAGGGATTGCTCATGTTGTAGAGATTTTTTTCCCTGCGGTAATTGAGCGAGCCCGTGGTGGGATAGCGCATCTCTGCACTGGTATCAGGCCCGGGAGAACCATAGTATTCGGCATCGACCCTTCCTCCGCTGGAACTGATATCCCTTGGGGCGCAGGAAGCACAAAGCAGGAGGGCCGCAACGATTAGTGCGGCTAAAAGGGCAGTGTGTATATGCTGCTTTGTACTGCGGGACAGAATCTCTCTGGACATAATATCCTTATGGTCCTGATGGGAAAGGGAAAGCGGCTGGCAGCAGCCTGACCGATGCAATGACTTCACTGCAAGTTACGCAAACTACCACAGGGAATACGGCAGGGCAAGAATTGCCAAAGCCTGGCATTTTGCCGGAAAAAAGGGGGCAGCATGGCAGGGACCCTGGCACAAGAAAAGGCTCCGGAAAGGCTCAAAAAACAAAAATAAGTTACGTAATAACAAAAAGTTGATGCTTGTTTGACAGGCTTGTGCCAGTAGGGTAAAATTAACCTTGTTTTTTACAGCAGTCTTCCCCCCTTACAGGACAAGGCCATGTCCTCGGGGTTTTCTCCTGGCAGAAAGACTGTGCCGCACGGAGCGGCCGCCCTCAGAACATGTTCTGCATACCGGTTCCGTTCAGTTTTATGGTACCGGGGAATATGGATCATGAGAGGCAGTGGCAACCTTAACCAAGGAGGCATCATGGTCTTCCGCAAAGTGCATTCCTCTTGTGTTCTTTTTCTTGTCTTTTTGTTCACCTTTACAGTCAGCTTTGCCTCTGTAAGCGAAGCTGCTTTGTCTCGTTCTGACTCTCCACAGACAGTGGTCAAGCATAAAACCAGCAATAAAAGTCAGGCAAAAGCAAAAAAAACGAAATCACGGGACAGCCGTGAAATCTGGCTCCAGCGTGCCAGAAACAACCCCGACACAATGCTTGGCAAGGCTTCGTGGTACGGCAGCGACTTTAATATGCGCGCCACAGCCAGCGGCGTGCCCTATAACATGTATACATTTACCGCTGCCCACAGGACGCTTCCTTTCGGCACCATTGTGCGCGTGACAGATCAGTACAACGGGAAGAGCGTCATGGTCTGCGTTACCGACAGGGGCCCCTATGTCGGCAACAGGATTATTGACATGTCCATGGCTGCAGCAACCCGCATCGGGCTGAACAGCAAGGGCGTATCCACTGTTGAGCTTGAGGTGGTCAGCGATTCCCAGGGAAGGCCGCTCAAACAGGGCGAGGCCTTCTTCGTTGAATCAACCTCAGCCACAGGACCGGAGCGCTTCGGCCCCTACGATACTTTTGCCGATGCAGCTGCCGTGCACGAGGCCATGCTGCTGGCAGATCCCAATGCTTCCGTTGTCCTGGACAGCTCCATGCAGCTGAGGTAGGCAGGACACAAAATCAGGCCACAGCAGGTGGTGTTCCCCTGGCCGCAGTGAAGAGGCTGAATGCCTCATGGGGCCGGATGGAAAGTAAAAAAGCAAAGGTACAAAGACCGGGTTCTTTATGCCTTTGCTTTTTTGTCTGCATCCCCAGAGGACGCCGTGAAAAAGATGGCAGTCCGCCAGCCCATGCAGCAAAGAAAAAGAAAACCGGTCTTTCCCCCAAGAGGAGAAAGACCGGTTTATTGCTTTTGTCTGAAAGTTTATCAGGCCTTTTCAATGAAGGAGGCAACGATGTCGCCCATTTCCTCGCAGCCTACCTGCTTTTTCCCTTCTTCCATGATGTCGGCTGTGCGGTAGCCGGCAAGGGCCGCACTGACAGCTTTTTCAATCATCAATGCTTCCTCAGGCATGTTGAGCCCGAGGCGCATGAGCATGGCAGCAGAGAGAATGGTTGCCAGCGGGTTGGCCTTGTTCTGGCCTGCAATATCGGGTGCCGAGCCGTGAATGGGCTCAAAAAGTGCAGGAGAGGAAGATCCCATGGAGGCAGAGGGCAGCATGCCAAGAGACCCTGTGATGGCGGCAGCCTCGTCGGACAAAATGTCGCCAAAAAGGTTGCCGGTCAAAAGCACGTCAAACTGCGAGGGATCGCGGACCAGCTGCATGGCGGCATTGTCCACGTACATATGCTCAAGCGCCACTTCAGGATAGTCCTTGGCGACGTTATTGACGACTTCCCTCCACAGCCTTGAGGTCTCAAGGACATTGCTCTTGTCTATGGAGCAGACCCTTTTGCGGCGCTTCATGGCAGTCTCAAAACCGATGACAGCGATGCGGCGGATTTCCTCCTCGCTGTAGATCATGGTGTTGTAGCCGACCTTCTGGCCGTCGCGAACCACGATGTCCCTGGGCTCGCCAAAATAGATATCGCCGGTCAGCTCGCGGACGACAATGAGGTCCAGGCCTTTTTGGGCCGTATCGGCACGCAGCAGGCAGGCACCAGCCAACTCTGGCAGAAGCAGGGCAGGGCGCAGGTTGGCAAAGAGCCCCAAGGCCTTGCGTATGCCAAGGATGCCTTTTTCAGGACGCTTGTCAGGGGAGAGGCTGTCCCACTGGGGGCCGCCCACGGCGCCAAGGAAAACAGCATCAGAAGCCTTGCAGGCATCAATTGTTTCCTGGGGCAGCGGGCTGCCTGTGGCCTCATAGGCGCATCCGCCTATGAGTGCATGGGTAAAGGTGAGCGTATTGCCGGTCCTGGCTGTGGCAGCCTCAAGGGCCTTTTTGCCCTGGGCCACTATTTCCGTGCCTATGCCGTCGCCAGGCAGAAGACAGATGGTCTTGTTCATGGTTAATCCCTTAATGCTTTTTCTCTTGTGAGATAACGTTTGGCAGGGGCTTTCAGACAGTTAGTCCTTGAGCCTCTCCTTAACGTAGGGCACCAGCCCGCCTGCATTGACGATCTTGGCCATGGAGGCGGGAATGGGCGGACAGGTGAAGGTCTTGCCCGTGGTCACATCGGTCAGGACGCCGGTTTCAGTGTTGATTTCCAAAACGTCCTTGTCGGCTATGTCGTTCACGCCGTCGCCGATTTCAAAAAGCATCAGGCCGGTATTGAAGGCATTGCGGTAAAAGATGCGGGCAAAGGAGTGCCCCACAACAACGGGGATGCCGCAGCCAAGAATGGCTATGGGGGCATGCTCGCGCGAGGAACCGCAGCCAAAATTGCGTCCTGCCACCAGAATGTCGCCAGGAGTTACCTGCTTCACCCAGTCAGGATCAAGGCCGGAAAGGCATTTTTCACCAAGCACCTTGGGATCGCCGGTGACCAGGTAGACGGCAGGGATAATGGCATCTGTATCAATATGGTCGCCAACTTTGCGGACTGTTCCTTTGTAGATCATAACCATTCCTCCTAGAGAGCGTCAGGCCCGATTATGCGGCCGGCAACGGCACTGGCGGCAGCTGTGGCAGGAGAGGCGAGATAGAGCTCGCTCTCAAGGCTGCCCATGCGGCCGCGGAAGTTGCGGTTCGTGGTGGACACGGCCCTTTCGCCGTCGCCAAGTATGCCCATGTAGCCGCCAAGGCAGGGACCGCAGGTGCAGGGACCGACAACACAGCCGGCATCCATGAAGACCTGCATCAGGCCTTCTTCAAGGCACTTCTTCCAGACAACGGGCGTGGAAGGCAGGACTATGCAGCGCACCTTCTTGTGCACCTTGCGTCCGCGCAGGATATTGGCTGCCTCAACCATGTCCGAAAAGCGGCCGTTGGTGCAGGAGCCTATGACTACCTGCTGTATGGGCAGATCGCCCACTTCGGAGACGTTCTTGACGTTGCTGGGCAGATGCGGGCAGGCCACTACAGGCTCCTGTCCCGTGACATCAATGTTGACCACGGACTCATAGCTGCAGCCGGGATCTGCTGCAATCTTCTCCGTGACATCGGGACGGTTGTGGGCATGGCAGTAGGCTATGGTGAGATCATCGCAGGCAAAGAGGCCTGCCTTGGCACCTGCCTCAATGGCCATGTTGGCCATGGTAAGGCGTCCTTCGACAGGCAGATTGTCGATGACTGAGCCGCCAAATTCAAGGGCACGGTACAGGGCACCGTCCACGCCTATTTTGCCGATGAGGAGCAGGATGAGGTCCTTGGCGGACAGATACTTGCCGGGGGTGCCGGTAATCTCGACACGGATGGTGGCAGGCACCTTGAACCAGTTTTCGCCAAGGGCCATGCCTGCGGCGATGTCGGTGGAGCCCATGCCGGTGGAAAAGGCGCCGATGCCGCCATAGGTGCAGGTATGGGAGTCTGCACCGATAACAAGGTCGCCGGGGGCCACTATGCCCTGCTCTGGCAGGAGCGTGTGCTCCACGCCGGCAACGCCGCCTTCATAGTAGTGGGTGATGTCCTGCTCTTCTGCAAAGGCGCGGCTCACCATTACCTGGTTGGCAGAGGCAATATCCTTGGGCGGGCAGAAGTGGTCCATTACCAGGGCGATTTTGTCCTTGTTGAAGACCTTGGTGGCGCCCATGGCCTTGAAGGCCCTGATGGCAAGGGGGCCGGTGATGTCATTGGCAAGAACCATGTCAAGACGGCAGTTCACTATCTGGCCGTCGCTGACAATGGCTTCATCAGTGTGTCTTTGCAGAATTTTCTGCGCTAATGTCTGGGCCATACGATCCTCCGCTGGGATCAGCTGAAAATACTGTCAGGCACGCAGGGAGTACTCCTGCGTGCCGTCTGCTAACTCTTAGGCTTCGTGCTGGCTGTGCAGGCGCGAGCCGGTACGTTCGATTTCTTCAAGACGGTTCAGTGCATTGACATAGGCCCTGGCAGAGGCCACGAGCACATCGGGATGTGCGCCGCGCCCAATGGCCGAGAAGCCCTTTTCCTTAATGCGGACAGTCACTTCGCCTAAGGCGTCTGTTCCGCCTGTTACGGCGTTGATGGCATACTGCTCAAGCTCCGGGGATCTGCCTGTCATCTCGCAGATGACATTGAAGATGGCGTCAACAGGACCAACGCCAAAGCCGGCCATGCTGCGTTCCTCGCCGCGTACATCCATGAGCACTGCTGCAGTCGGGGGTACGGTTCCCGAATCCTGGCAGGAAACTGATACATGGTGCAGGCAGTAGACGTCGGGCTGGCGGTAGATTTTCTCCTGGACCATGGCCATGAGGTCCTCGTCGTAGATGACCTTCTTGCGGTCGGCCAGCTGCTTTACGGCCTCAAATACTGTCTCAAGCTGTTCGTCGGTGAGCTTGTAGCCTAAGGACTCGAACTTGACATGGACTGCATTGCGGCCGGAGTGCTTGCCTATGACAAGCTCTGATTCCTTGCGGCCCACGGAGGCAGGCGTCATGATTTCGTAGGTCTGCCTGTTCTTGATCATGCCGTCCTGGTGGATGCCTGATTCATGGGCAAAGGCATTGGCGCCGATAATGGCCTTGTTGCTGGGGATGGGCTTGCCTATGATCATGGAAAGCAGGCGGCAGGTGGGATAGAGCTGCTCTGTGTCTATGCCGCACTCAAGGCCGAAGTGGTCCTTGCGAACAGAGATGTTCATGGCCACTTCTTCCAGGGCTGCATTGCCGGCGCGCTCGCCTATGCCGCACAAGGCCACTTCAATCTGGCGTGCGCCTGCGTCCAGTGCTGCCAGGGAATTGGCCACGCCAAGCCCCAGGTCGTCGTGGCAGTGCACAGAAAAGATGGCCTTCTCTGCGCCGGGGGTGTTCTTGACGACATACTCTATGAGCTTTGCGTACTCGGCAGGCTCGGCATAGCCCACGGTATCGGGCAGGTTGATGGTGGTGGCGCCGGCTGCAATGGCTACACCGCAGATCTCGCAGAGGAAGTCCTTGTCAGACCTTGAGGCATCCTCGCAGGAGAATTCCACGTTGGGAGTGAGGGAAGCAGCAAAGGAAACGCAGTCCTTTGCCATGGCCACGACCTGCTCAGGCTCCTTGCGCAACTTGTACTTCATATGCAGCTCGCTGGTGGAGATGAAGGTGTGGATGCGCGGATTCTTGGCATCCTTGATGGCATCCCAGCAGCGCTGTATGTCGCTTTTCATGCAGCGGGC
>JAUMVQ010000305.1 GCA_030530085.1 Desulfovibrionaceae bacterium
CTCAGGCCTCAGTTTTGCCATGCAAGGCACTACCAGCAAATGAAGCAGAAGGTACAGGCTTGTCATGCTGCCCTTGTTCGCAAGGGCTGCAAGATATGCGGCCAGCATCACAAGCTCGGAATCCTGTGCTGTGATAACTCCTGAGCAGATTTTGGCAGTCCGGGAAAAAACCGTTGCAGGAAACCCGAGTTCGTAGCTTTTATTCAGGAATTGCAAACCATCTTCCAGATCGGGACGAGAAGAAAGCCAGAAGCAGGCAAGAGGGTCGTTTTTGGCGGCAGCAAGGCGCAGATACTGCTCTCCCCTGACAGTGTTTTTACGGACAAGGCGTCCGTGCATGTACAGGCATCCAAGACAGCATGCTGCCGTGACTGAGCCATTATCAGCCATTTTCTTCAGCTCTTTTATCATGAGCTTGTTTTGGTCTGACTCACCTTCTGCTTTTGTACCGGCATGGCTGTCAGCAACGCGTAGCCGTGCGGCCAGGCTGGCTGCGGCTGCTTCCTCCTTCAGCTCAGGATGCTGATGGGCATAATAGGTGCAATAGAATTCTCCAGGCAGGGCTGTTTCATAGACAGGGGAAGGAAGGCCGGCCGCTTTCGGATAATACACGTCCAGGCACGTCTCTCGATCCAAAGGGCTGTCAAACCAGCCAGCGACATCCACATCAGTCAGCCATAACCTGGCAGTGCCTGCCTTGTGCCTGTCAAAGCCTTTGTCCTGCTTTTTTCTGCTGTCCTGCCTGCTGTCCTGTCTGCCGCGTGATTTTGCCATGAGCTGTCTCTCCCCGGAATACCCTCTGAACAGGCGACTGTCTGCATAACTGCAGGCACTCTGCCTGGCTTGCGCCTTCATATGACAGGCACATAACTGCTCTTTATGGCTTTAGGCAAACACTGCACAAATGTCAAAGCTGGCAGGTTGCAAGGATGCTGCCCGGCACAGGGGACCTTAAAAGCAGACTTTGAGCAACCTTTGAAAGGGACTTTGCCGGACACGCCTCCAAAACCAGAGGGAAAAGCGTCATAATGACAGACGGGAGCGGCAGTTAGCCGGAGCTAAAGATGGCCTTCACGCAGAAAATCTACGGTGTGGCTGTTTACAGGGATATGCAGCATATACTATAAAGAAATAGTTAAAAAAGAGAGGGTAAGCAATTGGATCGGGTAAAACAGTGTCTGCTGTCACTGTAGTTGTATCAGCCCGGCATCCTGATGTCCCAATACTAGACAGCAAGTAGCGATTATGCCGTTATGTACTGTATTGGGTGCCATGCCCAAAGCTGTGCCGCAAAGCCGGCGGCTGGCAGTACGGCAGCTTCCTCAAATCTCTTAATAAAGGAGAATGGCAATGTCAGAAAACAGAATCCTTGTAGGTACACAATCTTTCAGGAAATTCCGTGAACAGGGAAAAGTGTATGTAGACAAGACTGCTTTTATCAACGAGTTCTTGTCAGGTGAACTAGCTGACGTATCTCTTATTACAAGGCCCAGGCGCTTTGGAAAGAGTCTTCTTCTTGATATGCTGGCGGAATTCTTTGACCGGACAAAGAACAGCAGGGAAATTTTTGACGGTCTTGCTGTCTCCCAGGACAAAAAACTATGTGCAAAATGGATGAACAAATATCCTGTCATATATCTTTCTTTGAATGAGATAAAAGCAGATTCTTTTGAAATAGCATATACTTTATTTAAAAATACTGCAAGTTCAATATGTGATCA
>JAUMVQ010000056.1 GCA_030530085.1 Desulfovibrionaceae bacterium
CACCTCGTCCCTGCCAAAGGAACTTTTGAGCAGTTCTTCCACTGTCATGGACTTGGCCTTGGCAGCATCCTGCTCGTCTTTCAGGTCAAGTCCCACAATCTGGTGGTCGCACAGGGCCAGCACTTCCTCAAAGGCATCCTGGTAGTAGCCGCCTGTGCTGAAAGACGGCTCCAGCATGGCAAAGATGTCCTTTCCCTGGCATCTTGTGGCAAGATCCCTGGCATAGGGCGTATCCTTGGTGCCGGCAACGGCATAGAGCTGGTGCAGGCTGTTGTGCAGGGGCTGCACGGCAGGGCAGAAGACCTGCTGCCTTGTCTTTTGTTCATCCTGCTTTGAGCAGACCCTGAAGAGGAAGAACTTGATAAGCGGCGTGTCAGGCTCTTCCGGTATCATATGCTCGTCCGGATAGAGGGCTGCCCTGCGGAAATAGCCTGTCAGGTAGCCTGAGTGGCGGAGCTTCTCCAGCTGGGAAAAGGCTTCGGGCAGTTCTTCCTTGCGGTAGGCCTGCACTGTGTACATGGGTTTGAGATAGACGGAATTCTGATAGATAAACATATGTAGAGCTCGATTGCTTATAATACTTAAAGTTCTTCCAGCGGAGGAGTACACCTGCCAGGAAATCCTGCCAGGATGCGGCCAAGCCCAAGCAGGGCCTCTTCTGTGCCGGGCGTGAAGTCGTCCGGCGTATTGATGCCCCTTAAGGCAAAGGCCTTGTTCACAGGGCGGCCAATGGCGCCCATAAAGTATTTCACGCCCAGCCTTGATCCTTCAAACAGCTTTGCACCCTTTGTCTGGCCTGCCAGAAAGAGTGCGGTGCTGCTTCCGGTCCCAGGATCAGCTTCCTGTTCCATGATGCCTCTGGCAGATGCGGCATTGTAAAAGCGCTGCCCTCTGTCAATGAGCGCCTTGGCCTGGGAAGGCAGGCCGTAAAAATATACGGGCGATATCCAGAGCACATGCTCATGGGACAGGATATGGGAAAACAGTTCCTCGCAGTCATCGCCTGCTGCCAGAGGGCAGGTATAAGGAGCTTTAACGCAGGCATCGCAGTGCACGCACCCTGCCACCTTTTTCTGCCACAAAAAAACAAGCTCAGGGGCTGGTCCTTTTTGGGCAGCACCGCTGGCTATGATCCTGGCTGCCCTGGCTGCAGATCCGTTTGCATGGGGCGAGCAGCAGAGGATGAGAAGCTGACTCTTTCTGTCTTGGGCCGGCATCGGCTCAGGGCCTGCTGGCAAAGTCGCCGATATAGGGGTTGTGGTTGCGCTCTTCCCCTATGCTTGTGGCCAGGCCGTGCCCGGGGTAGACGGCTGTCTTGTCAGGCAGGGCAAAGAGCACCCTTGTTATGCTGTCAAGAAGCGCTGCCTGGTCGCCCATGGCAAAGTCCGTGCGGCCCATGGAATGATAGAAGAGGGTGTCGCCGGAGAAGACGCAGCCTTCCTCAGGGAAGTAGAAGGCGACAGCGCCCGGGCTGTGCCCTGGCGTAAGCAGGACTTCAGGCCTGAACGATGCAAGGGACAGAGATGAAGCAAAGGGTGTTGCCTTAAATGGCGGAACCAGCGGCATGCCCCACATGCCTCCCTGGGAAAGCTCTGTTCCGGCTATAGGGTCGTCTCCTGCCGGGACGTAGGCAGGGGCATCGGTCTCCTTTTGCAGGGCAGCTATGCCGTACTGATGGTCAAAATGCCTGTGGGTGACCAGGATGGCCTCCAGGTCAAGGCCTTCTTTTTTGAGAAAGTCCAGCACAGGGGCCGGATCGCCTCCGACGTCAATGGCCAGGGCCTTCTGCCCGTTGTCTAGAAGGTAGCTGTTTGTTTCAAGAACGCCCAGCGGAAAGGTAGTAATGCGCATGGCTGCTCCGGAATGGACGGCAGAAGGCGCAATATGCCCTGCCGTGCCTGATACAAAGTAACTTGCAAGAAGTGTACGCAAAAAGAGGCAGGCGGGCAAATTGTGCCGGAAATTTGAAAAAGAAGCGGAATTCCTGCAATGGCAGATGAAAAAATCCCCCATATGCCAGGCCTTGTACGGCCTTTAAAGCATATGAGGGAACTGATTTGCGGCAGAATGCCCCTGCTATACGTCAAAGAGCATTTCCAGGTCTTCCCTGGTCAGGGATTTCCAGGTTTCCTGGCCGGGAATGATGGATGCGGCCACGTTGCGCTTGGATTCCTGCAGCTTCAGGATTTTTTCCTCTACCGTGTTCTGGCAGATGAGCTTGTAGGAGAAGACCTGGCGCTGCTGTCCTATGCGGTGCGTCCTGTCTGTAGCTTGGCTTTCCACGGCAGGGTTCCACCAGGGATCGTAGTGGATGACATAGTCTGCCGAGGTCAGGTTCAGGCCTGTGCCGCCTGCCTTGAGGGAGATAAGGAAGATGGGAATGTCAGGAGAGTTGTTGAAGCGGTCCACCTGCTCAAAGCGGTCCTTGCTGGCACCGTCCAGGTAGCAGAAGGGCACGGAGCTGAAGCTGAGCCACTGGCGGATGATCTGCAGCATCTGCACAAACTGGGAGAAGACAAGGACCTTGTGCCCGCCTTCCACGATTTCCTGGACCATGTCCTTGAAGGCCTCGAACTTGCCTGAGGGCAGGTTGTTGGAAAAGCCGGGCAGGTCGATTTTGAGGAGTCTCGGATGGCAGCAGATCTGGCGCAGCTTGAGCAGGGCATCCAGAATGGACATCTGGCTCTTGGCCATGCCCTTTTCATCCACGTCGGCCAGCACCTGGTCACGCAGCTTGTGGGCCACGGCTGCATAGAGCTCTGCCTGGGCCTCTTCCAGGGCGCAGCAGGTGACGCTTTCCACCTTGGGCGGCAGATCCTTGGCCACCTCTGCCTTGGTCCTGCGCAGGATAAAGGGGCGCATGCGCGTGCGCAGATATTCCAGTGTTTCGGCATCGCCGTCCTTGATGGGACGCACTATGCCGCGCTGGAAGGCATGCTGGCTGCCCAGAAAGCCCGGCATGAGGAACTCGAAAAGGCTCCACAGCTCAAAGAGGTTGTTCTCAATGGGCGTGCCGGAAAGGCAGAGCCTGAGCCTTGCATTGAGCCTGCGCACGGATCTGGCCGTGATGGTGTTGGGGTTCTTGATGTTCTGGGCTTCGTCCAGGATGACGGCATTAAAGTCGTATTTCTGTATTTCCTCAAGATCGCGCCGCAAAAGGGCATAGGTGGTGATAATGAGGTCAGAGTCCGCTATCTCGCGGAACATGTTCTCGCGGTGCGTGCCGTAGATGATGATGCGCCTGAGATCAGGCACAAACTTCTCGGCTTCCCTGTCCCAGTTGGGCAGAACAGAGGTCGGCACCACGATGAGGTTGGGCCCTGTCAGCTTTTCCTCGACCATGTGCTGGATAAAGGCCAGCGTCTGGATGGTTTTGCCAAGGCCCATTTCGTCGGCAAGGATGCCGCCAAAGCCGTACTCTGAAAGGAAGTTCAGGTAGGCAAGGCCCTGCAGCTGGTAGCTGCGCAGGGAGGCATGCAGCCCCTTTGGTGCGGGGACAGTGCGGATTTCCTTGAAGGAGTGGATTTTTTCCCTGAGGTGGCTCCAGAAGGAGTCTGTCACGGCATCAGGCACATCGTCCAGGATGCTGTCCAGCATGGGTGCCTCAAACTGCTTGAAGACAGTCTGCGGCGGCTTGGAGGGATCGAGTCCTAAGGCCGTTAGCTTGTGGGCTATGCGCTGCAGCCATTCCTCGGGCAGGGAGGTGTAGGAGCCGTCCTTCAGCTGCACATAGCGCTTGCCGCGCATCCATGCCTTCCAGATTTTTTCCAGGGGCAGGGACTGGCCGTCGTAGTCCACGCTGATGTCGAGCGAAAAGATCTTGTCTTTTTCGTTGCTGACAACCTCGGCCTGGATGGTGGACTTGGTGGAGCGCACCTTGTAGCGCGAAAGGGCCTTTTCCCCGTAGACGCGGTAGCGCTCAATAAGCTGGGGGTAGGTGTCCAGCAAAAAGGCAATGGCCTCCTCAGGCTCAAGGAACCACAGCTTGTTGGATCGGGGCTGGAAGCCTATGCTGGAAAGCTCTGAGAGCAGGTCAGCCTCTTCCTGCTGATGGCGGCGCACAAGGTAGGTCTGCCCTTCGTAGGTGTAGGAGCCTGTCTGGAAGTCGGGGTTGGGGCCGCCAAGGGAGAATTCCCCGTGGCGTGTCTCGTAGATATTGTCGATTTCCAGGGTGAGCAGGCTGCCTTCCTCGTCAAGGAAGAGCTTGGGGTAGTAGGTGGCCGGCTGGAAGACCGGTTCCATGATTTTCAGGAACTTTTCAGGCTCATAGAGCTCGGAGGAGGGCAGTTTGGTCCAGACCCTGTCCAGGAATTCGGAAATGTCCTCGTGGGAGACCACGGGACGCTCGTGGATGAGGCTGCGCACAAGCCCTGGATCAAGGCCTGTCTGCACTGGGTAGAAGTTGCGGTGGTAGCAGACCCACAAGGGCATCTGGCCGTGGAAGGTGATTTCTTCCCTGCTGTCTTCTGCCTGGCGATCCTTGTCCTCTTCATCTTCTTTGCTGGTGATGTAGATAAGGGGGCGTCCCTCGCGTTTTAGGAGCACGTCAAAGCAGAAGCCCTGGCTGTCCAGGTTGGGCTTGAGCTTGAGCGCAAAGGGCGTGCTCTCTATGCGGCAGGGCTTGTCCGTGTCCTTCCAGAAGATGTAGTGCTCATGGCGTATGGCCCAGAAGAACCAGGACACAAGCCCGTCCGGGATTTCCACCTTGTGCCCGAAATAGTCAACGTGCAGGCCTATCTGCCTGGCAACGCCCGGAAGTTCGGGGGATGTCTCGCACCAGTCCTGGTTGGCAATGATCTGTTCCAGGGTCACTTCGTTGTGCACGGTGGAGAGACCGGACTTGTTCTGGCGGGAGCGGAAGAAGGACACCAAAAGGCGCCCCTGGTCAGGCTCAAAGCGGAAGACAAGGTAGTGCTTGCCGGCCTCTGGCTCAACAGAGGAGGAGAAGTAGCCTAAGAAGGCCTGGCGCCAGTCTGTCACATGCACATGGTTTTCCGTCTCATGCCCCTCTTCCTTGCGCAGTTCGTCAACAAGGTGCAGGGCAAGGGCGGCGACATGGCGGCAGACGCCGGTAAAGGCGTCGGAGCAGTTGCATTCAGGCTTGACGGAGCGGTCAGATATGGAAAACGTCAGGCGCGGTGTATAGAGCTGGAAATCATCTCCCTGTATGTTGCCGCTGACAGACCATGTCTCCCCTTCCTCAATGTGCATTTTCTGCATGCCGGCTTCTGAAAGAATGAAGCTGCCGGCATCGCGTATGTATTCGGGCACCTTGTCGTGGAGAAAAGACTGGCTCAGCTCCAGGATGACATTGTTTTCGGATCTGCTCATGCTACCTCTGGTATTGCGGACGTATGGCACAGCCTGAAAGACTTCTGGCTGCTTTCCGCAAAAGTGCATAATAAAGAAAAAAGTATTTTATTTGACAAAACCTATCTTTTGAAATGTAGTACAAAACAGAGCAAATGATCAATCTCTTTCTTTGTAACATTGTAACATTAGTATGGTGAACAGCATGAAAGCAGTGCGCAGCATAGTGGTATGCCTTCTGGCCCTTTCCTTGTGGCTGGCAGGAGAATGCAGGGCGGAAAACAATGTGCCGCAGTCAGGAGGCAGGCTTGTCCTTGGAACCATAGGCGAGCCCTCCAACTTAAACCCCTATATCAGTATGGACTCTGCCTCGCACGATGTGGCTGACAGCATCTTTGTGAGCCCGCTGCGCTATGACAAGAATCTGAATCTTGAGCTGTGGGCTGCAGAAAGCGTTGATCTTTCAGACGACGGCCGCACCCTGACCATACGCCTCAAAAAAGGCATACTCTGGGAAGACGGCACCGAGATGACTGCCGATGACCTGGTCTATACAATTGAGACTGTGGCCAAGCCTGAGACTGGGTCCCCCTATGCCGAAGACTTTATGCGCATAAAGTCTGTCGAGGCCCTGGACAGGTATACGGTGCGCTGCACCTATGAAAGCTATTATGCCAGGGCCCTGCCGTCCTTCTGTTCGTCCATACTGCCCAAGCACATCCTTCAAGGGCAGGACTGGCGCAGGGGAGAATTTGCCAGAAAGCCGGTAGGGGCAGGTCCTTTCAGGCTGGCAGGCTGGGAGAGCGGATCCATGGTGACGCTTGCAGCCAATGACAAATATTTTATGGGCCGCCCGAAACTGGACGAGGTCGTCTACCGCGTCATTCCCGATTCTGCGACCATGTTTATGGAACTGCGTGCAAAGCGCCTGGACATGATGGGGCTCTCGCCTGAGCAGTACCTCTTGCAGACAAAGGGGCAGTTCTGGCAGGAGGAGTTCCACAAGTACCGCTATCTTTCCTCTGCCTATACCTATCTTGGGTTTAACATGCGCCATCCCTTCTTTAAGGACAAAAGGGTGCGCAGGGCCATTTCCTGTGCCATTAACAGGGAAGAGCTGGTGCAGGGCGCATTGCTGGGGCAGGGCGTGGCAGCTTTCGGACCGTACAAGCCGGGCACTGCCTATTATCATCCTGAGCTCAAGCCGGTGAAACAGAATACGGAGCTGGCAAAGGCCCTGCTTGCCGAGGCAGGCTTTGCGGATACGGATGGCGACGGAATACTCGACAAGGACGGAAAGCCCCTGTCCTTTATCATCCTGACCAACCAGGGCAATAATGAGCGCATCCTGGCTGCCACCATCATACAGAGGGAGCTTAAGGATGTCGGCATTGCCGTGCAGGTACGCACCGTGGAATGGGCCGCCTTTATCAACGAGTTCGTCAACAAGGGCAGCTTTGATGCCGTGATCCTAGGCTGGACCATTACGCCGGATCCGGATCTCTACCAGGTATGGCACAGCTCGCAGGCCGTGCCAGGCGGGCTGAATTTTACAGGGTTTATTTCAAAGGAGCTGGATGTCCTGCTTGAGGAAGGGCGCAGGACGCAGAACGAGGACCTGCGCAGGCAGCTGTATTACCGTGTGCAGGAGCTTCTTGACGAGGAGCAGCCGTACTGCTTCCTCTATGTGCCCTATGCACTGCCTGTGCTGAGTGCAAAATTTCAGGGCATAGAGCCTGCCCTGGCAGGGATTACCTGGAATATGGACAAATGGTGGGTGCAGGAGAAGCAGGCTAAGGATGCGCCTGCCGTGAGTCCGAGGTAAACCATTGCAGAAGAGAGGAACAGGAGAGGAATATGGCAAGAGCAGATTTGCTGTATCGTCTTGTCCAGTCCGGTATGAGTGACGACAAGAGCACCTTCAGAAAGGTCGTTGAGGCTGTTATCGCCGAAGAACGGGCCAAGCAGCACACGGTGCTGGCTGAGAAGCTCAATGAGTTGCTCACATCCTTGCCGGCTGACCGTCCCGCTGACCTGCCGGCAGAGCGTCCTGTTCCCCGTGGCGGTGCTTCGATGCCTGATCGGCGCATGGACAGTCTGTTCCATGAGGTTATGCCCGGACGAAAGCTGTCAGATCTGATTCTTCCGGATGAGGTGCAGCAGATTTGCGAGGCCGTTATTCAGGAACAGCACCGGACCGACCTGCTCAGGTCTTATAACCTGGAGCCCCGCAACCGCATCCTTTTGATCGGTCCTCCTGGCAATGGCAAAACATCCCTGGCCGAAGCCATTGCAGAAGCACTGATGGTCCCGCTTCTTGTGGTTCGTTACGAAAACGTTGTCGGCACCTTCCTGGGCGAAACCGCTGGCCGGCTGAAAAAGGTGTTTGAGCAGGCCTCTGCCCAAAGATGTGTCTTCTTTTTTGACGAGTTTGAAACACTCGGCAAGGAGCGCGGCGATGTGCATGAGACCGGTGAAATCAAGCGTGTAGTGAGCTCTTTGCTCATGCAGATTGATAACCTGCCTTCTCATGTCGTAGTCATCGGGGCAACCAATCATGCTGAACTGCTTGACAGGGCGGTGTGGCGGCGTTTTCAGATACGCATGATACTGCCCGGCCCGACCGAGCCCAGCCTGGCTGAGTGGTTTGAAAGGTTTGAACGGCGGATCAATATCTCCCTGGGATATGCGTCTGCTGTTTTGGCAAAGAGCCTTATGGGGGCAAATTTTGCGGAAACAGAGGAGTTTGGGGCGGCTGTTTTGCGTCAGTATGTCCTTGGACAGCCGGATGCAGATATGAAGGATATTGTGTCCCAAAACATCCGGAACTGGACCGCCCGAACCGTCAGTATGACACAGCATGACGAATTGGAGATGAAAGCCTGATCGCATGGGCAATCTGTTCCACGGGCCTGTTGCCAGCGAAGGCTGGCAACGCCTGTCCTTCCGGATGTATCAGCCTTTTTGCGGCTGAGGCTGAACATACTCCTCTGCCTTGGCTGCGCAGCTCTTTTTCCAGAAGGATATGCCCCAGAACATGATTTTTTTATAGTGTCCTTCCAGGCTGCTGACATATCTTTTTTTGTTGAGCTGGCAGATGGTAGCCTCTGCATCCTTAGCCATTTCCCCGGCAGTTTTGGAACGTTTAACTTCAATAATGGCTGCCCTTGCGTTGTCTTCATCTTTTACGAGGATATCCAGTCTTCCCAGCCCGCTTTCGGGATTGGAGGTAACTTCCCAGCCTGCACCGATAAAGGTTCCGGTGAGCACGGCATGATAGAAGTTTTCGTGGTAGTCGTGAAAGCTGATGGATTTCAGCAGTATGCCGGAAAATTTTTCCTGAAAGCCTTCGCTGTCTCCGTTCCAGAAAGCATCAAAGAGCGGCTTTCTGTCCATAGCCTTCATGGTGTCATCAAACCATGACTTGATGGTTTTAATGAAGATTGCCTTCACTTCCTTGTTGGGTATGACAAGTGGCAGAGCTTCTGAATCAGAAGATAAGTCACTGTCCTTCACCAGATCCGGGGAGGCTGTAGTGAGGTAGCCTGTCAGATAGAGCAGGGTCCAGAGGTTTTCCTCTGACTCATACAATGAATCATAGGTGAGACCTTCATTAATGCTGCTTGTCACATATCCGTCTGCCAGCAGTTTTTCGATTTTGCTACTGACTTTGAAAGTAGTATTTCCGATAAAGTCGCGAACTGTATTGTTTCCGCTTGTGTTTTTCCAGTATGCTTTGGGCTTTGCTGTAGCTTTTGCCTGCAGATCTTCAATATATTGCAGGATATCCCAGGGGCAGTAGATTTCAGTATCGTCACCAAAACGGTATCCGTCATACCACTCCTTTATTATGTCCTTTTTCTCAGGGAATCCGGCAGCAGAGAGAAGGTCATCGACTTCATTTGATGTGAAGCCAAATTTGTCGGCAAAGCGCACATCGGAAATGCCATAGCACTTGAGATTATTAAGCCCTGTAAATGTGCTTTCCTTTGATATCCTGAGACAGCCGGTCAGTATGGCAAACTGAATGATTTTGCTGTCCTTGAGGACTGAGCCCAGCAGTTTGCGAACGAATTTCACCATGTCAGGATAATATCCGTTTTCCTGAGCCCTGGCCAAAGGCACATCATACTCGTCAATAAGCAGAACGACAGGCCTGTCCCAGTGCGCATAAAGGGCACGGCAAAGAGTCACCAAAGAGTTGTTCAGCACATCTTTTTCTTTTGAAACTTTGCCAAGACAGGCTAGGGTGTCTTTTTCCTGCTGTCTGACAAGAGGGCTTTCCTGAAGATAGCTGAGATCCCCGCAAAGACGTTCTATGATATGAGAATATTCAACCATTGCTTCGTAAAAGTTGTCTCCTTCCATTTCTTTGAGAGATATCTGCACAGTTGGATACTGGTTCATCCATTTGTCGCAGAGAGCCTTGTTCTTTGATATAGCAAGCCCTTCAAATATAGCCTTGCTGTCCTGGGTAATATCAAAGAAGTCGTTGAGCATGTTCATCGTCAGCGTCTTGCCGAAGCGGCGCGGGCGGGTGATGAGAGAAGCCTCGGGAGGGTCTGTATTCAGGAATTCTTCTATAAAGGCTGTTTTATCAACGTAATAGTTTGAATTTTCCCGTATTTTACGAAAGATTGGTCCGCCAATTTTGATACGTACATCAGACATGTCTTTTCTCCTTTTGTACAGCCCGTCAGCTTTTGTGGAGGCAGGCATAGAACTGTATCTGCACTATTTGTACTTGCTTTCCTTATAAACTATTGGCTGATTGCTGGCAATCTACAGTAAGTCGTCATGTCCTATGCCTGGCTATAATGGAGCATTCCTAAATATAGCTTATCGGAACGGCATCTGTGTCCTGCGTAATGGGCAGATAGTTCTCTGCCATGCAGAGGACAGCACCGTGTCCGCGTTTTTTGCCAAGGACTTTCTCAATGACATTGAAGTTTTTGATGTCGCGGGCGCCTGGATTGCTTTTTTTCCTGATCTCTATGGGATAGAGCAACAGGTTTTCCTCGATAATAACGTCTATTTCACGCTTGTCCTTGTCGCGGTAGTAATAGATGGCCGGCTGCTTGCCGTTATGCCACCAGCTTTTTACGATTTCAGAGACAACAAATGTTTCCAGCATCGCACCGCTCATGTAGCCATTTTCAAGGAGCTGCGGCGTGCTGCATCCGGTAAGGAAGCAGGCCAGTCCGGTATCCATGAAATACACTTTAGGCGTCTTTATGATGCGGCTGTTGTTAC
>JAUMVQ010000057.1 GCA_030530085.1 Desulfovibrionaceae bacterium
GCCAGACGTCCCGGCAGATGTCACGGCAGATGGTCCCTCTGCGGCCTGTCCTGAAAGAACAGGCTTTGCGCCGGGAGCTTCAGCTGCTTTGCCTGCAACATCCTGCCTGGCTGCAGCTGGTGCCGTTGCGTCTGCCTGTACCGGTGCATGTGAAGGCTGTGCCCCAGAGCCTGCCTGAGACTGCCTTAAGGGAGCCTGCTGCTGTTGCTGCCAGCCAGCCGGCTTTTGTGCAGGCCTTTGTCCTGCTGCCTCAGGTGAGGCTGCTTGTGATGCCTCATGCCGTACAGCTTGTGGTGCATTTTGCTGCCTGTTTTGCGGCGGAGTATGCGGCGGCGTGTATGGCTTGCCCTGCACAGCAGTTGGTGCCGTGGCCGATGTTGTGACCGGTGCAGCGGCAGCTGCCGCTACTGCCTGTGTGCCAGTACCAGCATTTGCTGCACCTGCCATTCTTCCTGCCACTTCCGCAGGAAGCAGGCGCGGCAGAAGCGCCATGTTGACCAGCAGAAATTCCAGGGCGGCTGCCGGTTCCTGTCCTGATGAAGGCATGAGGGATCGTCCGCTGTCCAGAAGCATCTGCCAGGCAGCGTGCAAATAGCCCGGGGTAAATTTGGGGGCAATGCGTTCCAGGACAGCAATCTCGTTGTCAGAAAGCCCGAGCCTGGACACGGTTTCCCGGTTGCAGGTATGCAGCAGAAAGAGCGAGCGTATGGTGTCTGTGAGCTCGCTGACAAAATAGCGGATGTCAATCTGCTTTGAGACCAGTTCCCTGGTAAGGACGGCCACTTCGCCGCAATTGCCGCCGGCAAGGGCCAGGAGAAGATTTTCCAGAATATCCTGGGAGACAAGGCCTAGGACAGAGCGCACAAAGTCTGCCGTGAGCGATGAAGGGCCAAAGGAGAGGACCTGGTCCAAAAGCGACATGCTGTCGCGCGCAGATCCTGCACCCCTGTGTGCTATGAGGCGGACGGCATTTTCTTCGTATTCTATATGCTCGTTGTCCAGCACCTTGCAAAGATGTGCAATGAGGGTCTCTTCCTGGAGATGGCTGAAGGTAAAGACCTGGCAGCGGCTCAGTATGGTAGTGGGAAACTTGTGGATCTCTGTGGTGGCAAAAATAAAGACGACATGCGCAGGCGGCTCTTCAAGGGTTTTCAGCAGGGCATTAAAGGCCTGGGTTGTGAGCATGTGCGCTTCGTCAATGATAAAAATTTTGTAGCGCCCCTCCATGGGGGCAAAGCCCACTTTCTCCCTGAGTTCCCTGGCGTCCTCTACCTTGTTGTTGGAGGCGCCGTCCATCTCGATGACATCGGGGTATGAGCCCTGGGTGATGCGCCTGCAGGCTGAGCATTCATTGCAGGGTTCGGCACAGGGGGCGTGCTCGCAGTTGAGCGCCTTGGCAAAGATGCGGGCAATGGTAGTCTTGCCAACGCCGCGCGTGCCTGCAAGAAGATAGCCCGGAGCCACGCGGTTCTCTGCAGATGCCCTGGAGAGCGCCGTCTTGATGAGCTCCTGTCCTGCAAGCTCGTCAAAACGCTGCGGACGGTATCGTGTGGCAAGGGATATATACTTCATGGAGGCTCTGGCAGTACTGCGCGCAGGCTTCAGCCTTCCTGCATCCGCAATAACAGAAAATACAGGTACTGCCGGCCTGCCCGGGCACAAGGCCAGGCGGCCGGCAGCAGAGGGAAACAAACTTAGATAGTGTATGTGGCCAGCCAGTCCTTGTACTTGGGATTCTGGCCATGGACAACCTTGAAGAATTCAGACTGCAAATGCTTGGTCACAGGGCCGGCATGGCCTGCGCCAATCTGGCGGCGGTCCACTTCGCGGATGGGGGTCAGCTCGGCAGCGGTGCCACAGAAGAAGGCCTCGTCAGCGATGTAGATTTCATCCCTGGAGAAGGGCAGTTCCTCGACCACGTAGCCCAGATCCCTGCCAAGCTCGATAAGGGAGGCACGGGTGATGCCGCCCAAGGTGTTGGTCAGCGGAGGTGTCTTGATCCTGCCGTTGCTCACGATGAAGATGTTTTCGCCTGTGGCTTCGGAGACAACGCCGGCGGGGTCAAGCATGATGGCTTCGTCAAAGCCGTCGTCAACGGCCTCGCACTTGGCCAGGATGGAGTTGATGTAGTTGCCGCCGGCCTTGGCCTTGGACATCAGGGTGTTGGGATGGATGCGGGTGAAGGAGCTTGTGCGCACACGGATGCCCTGTTCCAGGGCCTCGGCGCCAAGATAGGCGCCCCAGGGCCAGACAGCGATGATGGTGTGCACGGGGTTGGTGCCGGGGTACACGCCCATTTCCTTGAAGCCCACAAAGGCCAGGGGACGCAGGTAGGCGGCCTTCATCTTGTTGACCTTCAGGGTCTCGATGCAGGCGTCGTAGATCTGCTCGGCAGTGTAGGGCATCTTGATGCGCAGGATTTTGCAGGAATTGACCAGGCGCTGGGAGTGCTCTTTCAGCCTGAAGACAGCAGAACCGGCATCGCCGCAGTCATAGGCACGGATGCCTTCAAAAGCGGAGTCGCCGTAGTGCAGTGCATGGCACATGACTGACACCTTGGCGTCAGCCCAGGGAACCATTTTCCCGTCAAACCAGATGTAATCGGTAGTAACCATAGTAAATATCCTTGCCTGTTTCCGTGAGTAAGGCATGTACAAGCATGCCCTGCCTTGCGGAAATCCTTATTTTGAAAAGGTCCCTGTCATGTCTTGGCATGGGCCAGGGGCTTTTTAATTGAGCGGACGCTGCGCCGCAAAGGGATATGCCGGCCTGTTCCCCAGGGGAAAGTCTTTCATATATCGTATGGAAGGAAAGAACAGGCAGTAAGCCCGGGCGGCGATCACGTTGTTTGTACTTAATCTCTTCCTGGTGTGCAAGATAGCATGAGGGCTGATATCAGCCCCGTACCCTCTGCGTGCGGGTAAGTTCCCGCTGATGGCGCCAGTACAGCAGGCAGAGAACGATGGTGGTGATGACCCAGCTGATGGGGTAGACCTCCATCAGGGTGGTGAAGTCCGGCGACCAGGCAAACACCGTATAGACCCAGATGACGCGGATGCTGCAGATGCACACCAGGGTGGCAATGGCAGGCGGCAGGGAGCAGCCGTAGCCTCGCATGGCATCGGAGGTCGTTTCCATGATGACGTTGATGGGCTCTGCCAGGACAACAAAGAGGATACGGGTGAAGGCCAGGGAGATGACGGCCTCGTCAGCGCTGAACCAGCCTAGGATCGTCCTGCCAAAGTAGGTGGCAACGGCCACAAGCAGGCAGGTGGCAGCCATGTTGATGCCAAGGGAAATCCAGGTGGCGCGGCGGCAGCGGGGCAGGTTGCCTGCACCATAGTTCTGGCTGACAAACGTGGTGGCTGCCAGCCCGAAGGCATTGATAAAGCAGTAGACGTTCATCTCTATGGTGAATGCAGCCACGCATCCTGCCATGGCAGCAGGGCCTAAGCTGTTGATGGCCGCCTGGATGAGCAGGTTGGAGAGGGAGAAGACCATGCCCTGTATGCCGGCAGGAAGGCCGATGCGGATCATTGTGGCCAGATCCTCGCGGTTGATCTGCAAAAGGCGCCTTGGCGTAAGCCTGAGCTCGTCATGTAATACCAGCTGCTTCCAGAAGAGGTAGCCTGCTGCCAGCACGTTGGCGAGGACTGTTGCCAGGGCTACACCCCCTGCCTCCATATGGAAGACAAGGACAACGACGAGGTTGCCGACAGCATTGAAAATGGTGGCATAGACAAGGGCCAGTAGCGGTGTTTTGGTATCGCCCTTGCTGCGGAAGACTGCAGCAAGGAAGTTGTAGATGGCCATGAAGGGCATGCCCAGCAAAAAGACCCTGAGGTAGTCGCTGGCAGGCTGGCGTACCGATGCAGGGACATCTAGGCAGTCAAGCAGGGGACCGCAGCCAAGCTCGCCTATGACTGTAGTAATGATGCCAAAGCCCAGGGCCAGCCCGAAGGCCGTGTGCACGGCGCGCCTTGTCCTGTCGGGACGGTGCATGCCTATATCCCTGGCCACGACGACATTGGCGCCCAGGGAGAGTCCCATGCAGAGGCTGACAGCCAGCCCTATGATAGGAACGTTGTTGCCCACGGCTGCCATGGCATCAGAGGAGACAAAGTGCCCCAGCACGGCCACGTCTGCCGCATTGAACATCTGCTGCAGCATGCCGGTGACTGCCAGCGGAATGGCAAAGATTATGATTTTGTCCCACAGTGAGCCTGTGAGCATGTCCATTGATTTTGAAGCGTTGTTTTTCATGGCGTATGTACGTGTCAGATGCTGATGTTCAGGAAATCTGTATGCTTTTTCGGGGGATGTACGTACAGAACTAAAAAAGATCCTGCATAAAGTGTGGAACGGAAAAGTAAGACGTTGCAGGAAAGTGTCAAGCGCAAGGTGCTGCCGGCTTAGGATATTGCCATGCAGGTTCTTCCGTGCTGCAAGGCCGGGGCAGTCCCAACGGCGGTTGACAACAGCAAGGGAGGGTGAAAGAAAAAAACAGCTTTTGTGAGCATGGCTGCATCCTGCCAGGTACTTGTTGTACGATGCTTTTTTGCAGGGCTTTTTAGTCCTGGACTGATTGTTCAATCAATATAAGCATAACCTCCTTGTTTTGAAAGGGGGCGCCCTAAGATTTGCAGGTGCTGGTATTTGCAGGTGCTGCCAGGCGGTTGCAGGCAGCTATAGTTGTCTTCTTTAAGCAGGCTTAATTTACGGAGGATGCGGATTCCCGCATAGTCATATGGTAGCGAACAAGATGGACAGGGCAGCAGATGATGCCGTCGTTCTGGGCATTGATGCGGGCGGAACGCATACCGATGCCGTATTGTGTGCCGGAGGGAAGATTCTTGGCTGCGGCAAGGTGGCAACAGAGCAGGATAACCTGCCTCACTGCATAGCAAATGTGCTGGATGAGCTTGTCAGGGACTGCGGACAGGATGCTTTGGGAAAAGTGCAGCGGGTGACGCTGGGAACGACGCTTCTGGTCAATGCCTGCGTGCAGGACAAGCTGGACAAGGTTGGGCTGGTGCTGTCTGCAGGACCGGGCCTCAATCCCATGCGCTTTGCCATGGGCGACTATGTCTGCGTTGTTCCTGGCGGCCTGGACCACCGCGGCGTGGAAGTAACGCCATTGCAGCTGCAAAAGCTGGCAGGAGAGCTTGCCAAATGGAAAAAGGAAGGGGTTGGCGCCCTGGCCTGTGCCGGGAAGTTTTCGCCCCGCAATCCTGCCCATGAGCTGGCCATGGCAGAAGAATGTGCCAGGGTATTCCCGCAAGATGCCATGACGCTGGGACACCGCCTTGGCGGAGAGCTCAACTTTCCGCGCCGCATAGCGTCTGCCTATTACAACAGTGCCTCTTTGCGCCTGCATAACGCCTTTCTCGATGCCGTGCTTGATACTTTGCAACATAAGGGATGCACGGCTCCTGTCTTCCTTTTGCGCGCAGACGGCGGTTCCATGCCCTGTGCTGCCTCGCGCCTCTTCCCTGTCCATTCCCTGCTCTCAGGGCCTGCTGCCAGCGTCATGGGCGTCATGGCCCTGCAAAAGGGCCTTGAGGATCAGTGCACACTGCTGCTTGACATGGGCGGCACGACAACGGATCTGGCGGTCTTTGTGGACGGATCCCCTGTCATGGACCAGGACGGCATGAAACTTGGCGGGCGCAGGACCCTGGTGCGTTCCCTGGCTACCGTGTCCATAGGCATAGGCGGCGACAGCGTGCTCAGGGCCGTCAATGGCTCAGTGCAGGTCGGCCCCGACCGCATGGGCCCTGCCGCAGCCTTTGGCGGAAAAATGGCAACGCTGCTGGATGCGCTCAACATCCTTAACAGCGAAGGGGGCGGGGATGAGACTGCAGGATCTTTAGAGCAGAGCAGGCAAAGCCTGCAAAGTCTCGCAGACGAGCTGGGCAAATCCCTGCCCGAGGCTTCCGCAATGGCCTGGGAGACTGCTGCCGAGGCCATAGGCAGCGCCATCAAAAGCCTTGTGGCCGATATCAATGAGAGGCCCATCTATACATTGCGCGAACTGAAGGCCCATGAGGATGCCAGGCCCTGCCGCGTGGCCCTTACCGGCGGCCCGGCCCTATGCGTGCGCCATCATCTTGAAAGGGCGCTTTCTCTTCCGGTCTGCCCTGTCCCTCAGGCCGATGTGGCCAATGCCGCAGGTGCTGCCCTGACCAGGCCTTCTGCCAGGCTGGAAGTGTATGCAGGGACTGAAAAGGGCACGCTGCTTGCTCCTGCCTTTGACATCACTGAAAAGCTCCCGCGTAATGCTTCCCTTGAGTACGTAAAGGATCGCTCCCTTGCCCTGTTGAAAGAAAAGCTTGCCCAGGAAGGGATTGGGGACCTGCCGCTGCAGATAACAAGTGCTGATCTTTTTGCCACCCTGACCGACTCAGGTTACGGCTCAAGGGATATGCGCGTGGTCTGCCAGACTGTGCCCGGCCTTGCTGCAAGGCTGTATCAGGACTGACGAGGGAAAAGCGTACAACAAGGCAGAGATACAGGAAAAAGCAGCAGATAGGCCTAGGAGAATTTTGCATAATGGAAGTCGTCCTCTTTGAACCGGAAATACCGCCAAATACAGGCAATATAGCCAGGCTCTGTGCCGTGACAGGCACAAGGCTCCATCTTATTGAGCCTTTGGGCTTCAAGCTTGAAGACCGCTACCTGAAAAGGGCAGGGCTTGACTACTGGCCGCATGTGGAGATGCACGTCTGGCCTTCCATGGATGCCTTTATGGAAGACAGGGCAGCCACAAGGCCAGAAGCCAGGCTGGTGATAGCCTCCTCCAAGAAGGGCGGCTTTGCGGTGCACCGCTTTGCCTTCCACAAGGATGACATCCTGCTCTTTGGCAGGGAAACGGCAGGCCTGCCGCCAGATGTGCGCGACCTCTCTGACCTGCATGTGCGCATTCCCATGCTCAAGGATCACGGCCGCTGCATCAACCTGGCCACCTCCTGCGGCATCGTGGTCTACCAGGCACTGGCCAGCAGCGGAGTGCTGGACAATGAAGAGTGGTACTGAGCCTTCCGGCAGAAAGGATGGTGCATCTCTAAGCCTGTGGCTGCTCTCCCTGCTCTGCATGACCATCTTTGCCTGCAACTCTATTTTCTGCAGGGCAGCCCTGACTGCAGACAGCACCGGAGATCCTGCCATGGGCCCGGTGCTCTACACTGCCGTGCGCTGCCTTGTGGCAGGCTTTGTGCTGGCACTGCTCTCCATTGCAGGCCATATCCGCGTGCCCGGAAAAGGTGCAGGAAAAAGTGCTGCAAAAACAGCAGGCAGGGATAAGGAAAAAAGCAGCAGCGTCTGGCAGGATGCCATGGCGCAGAGCAGCTGGAGCGGGGCGCTCTTCCTCTTTTTGTACATGTTCTGCTTTTCCCTGGCCTATGTGGACATAGCCTCAGCCCCCGGGACCCTTATCCTTAATATGTGCGTGCAGTTTGCCATGGTAGGCTTTGGCATGCTGCACGGCGTTTTTCCGGGGCGCCTTGAGTATGCAGGCCTTGCCGTGGCCCTGGCAGGGCTCATAGCCCTCCTAAGCCCTGGTCTGACAGCACCATCGCCAGCGGGATCCCTGCTTATGGCCTTTGCCGGCTTTTCCTGGGGCGCATACAGCCTGTGTGGACGAAGGGCTGTTGATGCCGGAATCGCAACGGCGGGATATTTCTGGCGTGCATCGCTCTTTGCTCTTGCCAGCCTGATATTTGCTCTTATATTTGAAAGAGCTCCTTATGGCCCTGCCATGCTCTTTGCCGTGGCAGGCGGTCTGGCATCGTCTCTAGGCTATATTCTCTGGTACGCCATCGTGCCCAGGTTTTCCCTTGCCGGCAGTGCCGTGATCCAGCTGAGCGTGCCGGTTCTGACGGCCCTGCTGGGAGCCTTTTTTTTGTCCGAAGCCATTACATTGCGTATAGTAATCTGTTCAGCCCTGGTCCTTGGCGGCATCTGCATGGCGCTGATGACCAGACACAGCAGCAGGAATTAACAGATATAGGCAATACAATAGCGGGATGTGTCGTCACCAATCTCTTGAATGAACTCTTGTTTCAAGGAGCAGACATATGTCTTTGTGCACAGTTGAGGAAGCCATTGCTGATATCAAGGCCGGGAAAATGGTCATCCTTGTGGATGACGAGGACCGTGAAAATGAAGGCGATCTGACCATGGCCGCCGAGTTCGTCACGCCCGATGCCATCAATTTCATGGCCCACCACGGGTGCGGACTTATCTGCCTGCCCATGGCGCCCGAGCTGTGCGAGAAGCTGAAGCTCAGCCCCATGACAGAGCGCAACAATTGCATGTATCACACCAACTTTACCGTCTCCATCGAGGCGCGCAACGGCGTGACCACCGGAATCAGTGCCGCTGACAGGGCAACCACCATCCTGGCAGCCGTGGCAGACAACGCCAGGCCCGAGGATCTCGTGACCCCCGGCCATATCTTCCCTCTGTCTGCCCGTCCCGGCGGCGTGCTTGAGCGCACCGGACAGACCGAAGGCTCTGTTGATCTTGCAAGGCTGGCCGGCCTGAAGCCCGCAGCCGTTATCTGCGAGATCATGAAGGAAGACGGCACCATGGCCCGCATGCCAGACCTGGAAGAGTTTTCCAAGAAGTTCGACATCAAGATTGCCTCTGTCCACGACATCATCCGCTACCGCCTTGAGCGCGGCCAGGTGTCTGTGGAATGCGTGGCCAAGGCCCACCTGCCTTCCACCTTTGGCGACTTTACTGTCTATGCCTATGAGAGCAAGACCGAAAAAGGCACGCACCTGGCCCTGGTCAAGGGCGACATCACAACGCCTGAGCCCGTGCTTGTGCGCGTGCACAGCCAGTGCCTGACTGGCGATGCCTTAGGATCCTTGCGCTGCGACTGCAGGGGACAGCTCGGCGCTGCCCTGCGCCAGATTGAAAAGGAAGGCCGCGGCTGCCTTGTGTACATGCGCCAGGAAGGACGCGGCATAGGGCTTGCCAACAAAATCAAGGCCTATGCCCTGCAGGACCAGGGCTATGATACGGTTGAGGCCAATACCAAGCTGGGCTTCCCCCCGGATCTCAGGGACTATGGCACAGGCGCCCAGATTCTGGTGGATCTTGGCATCCACAAGCTGCGCCTTCTGACCAACAACCCCAAGAAGATCATCGGCCTTGCCGGCTACGGGCTGGAAGTCGTGGACCGCGTGCCCATTGAAATCGAGGCCTGCGAGGAAAACAGGCACTATCTTGAGGTCAAGAAAGAAAAGATGGGCCATATCCTGAGCGGCATCCGCTGCCACTAGTCATTTTCTAAAAAGCTTAAAAAGAGGGGAACTGCTTTGCGTACAAAGGCAGCTCCCCTCTTTTGTACAAAGGAATACCAGACATGCGCTACCTGAGACTGAAAAGCACAGACCCGTCCTTTAACCTGGCAGTTGAGGAAGCCCTTTTTGCTTCCACAGACGAAAAAAGCGAGCCACTTTTCATGCTCTGGCAGAATGCGCCCAGCATCATCATAGGCTGCCACCAGAATGCCCTGCAGGAAATAAACAGCCACGAGGTTGAAGCCAGGAACTTACCCGTTGTCAGGCGCAGTACCGGCGGCGGTGCCGTGTACCATGACCTTGGCAACCTGAATTTTTCCTTTCTTGAATACAGGCAGGGGGTGAGGCAGACAGATTTCAAGCGCTACCTTGAGCCCATAGTAAGGGGGCTGGCCCGCTGCGGTGTTGAGGCCGTCATTAAGGGACGCAATGATCTTGAGGTGCAGGGACGCAAGATATCGGGATCCGCCCAGCGCATCTCCCAGGGAAGGGTGCTGCACCACGGGACACTGCTTGTGGATGCGGATTTTGAGGCCATGACCAGGGCCCTCACTCCTGATCCTGAAAAATACCTTTCCAAGGGCATTGCCTCTGTCAGGGCCCGTGTGGCCAATATCAGCTCTTTCTGGGACAAGGGCACAACTCTTGAAAGCCTTTGCGACATGATTGCCGCTGAAGTGGAGGGGATGCCGTGCACGCTGCCGCAGGCAGTGCGCGAGCAGGCCTTAAGGCTTCAGGCAGAAAAATACGGCAGCTGGGACTGGAACATAGGCAAATCGCCTGCATTTACCAGCCATACAGAAAAGCGTTTTCCCTTTGGCCGCATCCAGATCTGCCTTGCAGTGGATGGCGGCGTCATAACTGCCTGCCGCCTCTACGGAGACTTTTTTGCGCAGCGTCCCGTATCTGAAATAGAGGCTCGCATTACAGGCTGCCAGAGCAGCCACGAGGCATTGCAGAAGGCTTTGCAGGATGTCCGCCTGGCTGATTATTTCAGCGGTGCCGAAGCAGGCAGTGCAGAGGCCGAGCTGCGCAGCTTTTTCCTGGATGCCCTGTAATACGCCAGCATAGCTTGTGCGGTCACTGGGGCAATGGCATGCGATGGCAGTGATACCATGCATTGCGGGGCAGGTGATACCTTTTAAATGACGTTGCTAACGGTATCAGGAAAACATGCGGCTCAGCCCTTCATTTCTTGCCTGAAAAGGCTTTGTCAAAAAAGGTTGCAGG
>JAUMVQ010000306.1 GCA_030530085.1 Desulfovibrionaceae bacterium
TGAAAATGCCGGAGACAATGAGCTCTCTGAAACTGCCGAGAAAGCCCTGATCAGGGCCAGGGCAGGGGCAGCAGACCTGAAAGGCCGATACCCAAACGTAGTCCTCTGGGGCATGGGCTTTAGGGGCCGTGCCAGCGCACTCAGGGCTGAAACGGCCTGATGGCCCTTTGTCATAATGCACTTGTATTTTGGGTATAAGAAGGAGAGGAGATATGCCTGACTGGAAGCTGAGACAGGGCGATGACTTGTTTCGGAGACTCAGGGAGGAAGAGTGCTTTTATGCGGACAAGACGCCGTTTATTGGCGAGTTTCTGGCCACCGGTCCTGCAAAGGGCACTATCATCACACGTCCCCACAAGTTTGGTGCAACGCTGAACCTGACCATGATGCGGGACTTTTTTGACATCAGCCAGGACAGCAGGGCCATATTTGACGGGCTTGCCATATCTGAGGACAAGGAGCTCTGCGTCAAATGGATGAACCAGTATCCGACAGTCTATGCCAATTTCTGGACCTATGGCGGAACTGATTTTGAAGATGCCCTGATGTGGTTTAATGCCCATGTGACCAATGCCTGCGATAAATTTTTGTTTTTGCTGAAGAGCACGGCCGTAGACAAGGAGGACAGGCTGTTTCTCAAAAAGATTGCGTTCAGTGAAGACAGGGATTTTCATCCTGACTTTCTGAAAGTCCTTTGCCGCGCCCTGTACGCTCACTACGGCAGGCGGGTCATACTGCTTGTTGATTCCTATGACGATGCCATGTTCTATGCACAGCGCGACGGCCAGTACCGCGAAATGGCGAAGGCTGCAAACAGCCTGTTCGATGCAGCCCTCAATGACAATGAGTATCTTGAATTTGCCCTCCTCAAAGGCAGCCTTCCAGTAACCGGTGCAAGCGGGCTGGACGGGTTTGCCAATTGTGCCTGCTATGACATTTCCGACAAGCTTTTTGCCGACAAGTTCGGCTTTACCTCAGAGGAAGTCGATGACCTGCTTGCCAGGACCGGGCTTACGCATGAGAAGGAAACAATAAAGGAGTGGTATGGCGGAATCTGCTTTGGCGACATGGAAATGTACAGCCCGCGCGATATCCTGGGATATCTCCTTGACGTGTTTGATGGCCGCAGAGGGGATCCAAGGCGCTTCTGGGTAAAGACATTTGTTAATGCCGCCATAGACAGCATGTGTCATAACAAGGCCACCCATCTTGGCATCCAGCTTGAGAGCCTGCTGTCTGGCGGCTCAGTAGAGGCTGTCATAGCTGACACCTTTGCCTGCAACAATCCCTTTGAAGACGGGGAGGAGTATCTCTGGTCCCTCCTGTACCACTTAGGGCATCTTGCCAAAGCCTGCCCCAAGCAGGAGAAGCCCGCCGGCCTGCATCCAGGCTACAAGTTCTCCCTTGTCGTACCAAACAGGCAGCTTAGGAATCTTTTTGCCATCCCTATCACGAACTGGCTGTACTCAGTGCGCAGGTCGGACACATGGGAATTTTGTGAGGTTTTCTGGGCAAATGATGCCGCATTACTGGCCAGGATGATGGAAAAGATGCTGGATGAGAACGAAGGCATGTATGAAGCCTGCGGGATGTTTCTCTACTATTTCCTGTACTGGCTGTTTGACTCCTGTAGCAAAGGCTACGCTGTGCAATGGGAGAAGATCCGCCGGACTGAGGCAGATATCGTGGTCTATAACAGGGAAGACCG
>JAUMVQ010000307.1 GCA_030530085.1 Desulfovibrionaceae bacterium
CTGACTTGTGGGAACTGGGCGTTGTCACCGATTCAGGCCATATTGTGTGCAACAACGAGTGTATTGACGAGCTTAAGGGCTTTGACCACTTCAGTGCCTGATATACAGTGCCTGAGTTCAGAGCATGAAGTCTTGCAGCCTTAAAGAGTTTGACAGGGGATGAGCATGAATCTTGGCATTGAGCGGCTTGAAGCCATCTTTAGTACAGTAGCACTACAGGAATACGGCATAAGCAGGGATGAGCTGATCCAGGCCGCAGAAGACATGGCTTTAACCTGCCGCGATGCCTGGACTCTTGGGCTTATGCGCGGCTTTAATGGTAATATGAGCATACGGCTTGCCTCTGAAAAAGGCACTGGCTGCATGCTTGTGACAGGCACTGGCGTTGCCAAGGGCCATATGCGTGCAGAGGACCTTGCCCTGTGCGATATGGAAGGGCATTTTCTTCTGGGAGCAAAAATCTCAAGCGAGACGCCCATGCATGTGGCAGTCTATGCCAGGCGCCCTGATGCAAAAGCCGTGCTGCACGTCCATCCCTGTGCCCTGCTTGCCCTCTCCATGCGCCTCAAGGGGGAGCGGGAGCAGTTTTTGCGTATGCCTGTGCTGGAATCGGCGCTGTGGCAGAAGGCTCTTGGCTTTGCGGCTTTTTATCCCAACGGATCGCAGGAACTGGCTTCGGCCGTAGCCGCAGGTTTTGCAGATCCTGCCATCCGTGCAGTTTTCATGGAAGGACACGGGCTGTGTGCCATCGGGAAAACACCCGCAGAGGCTCTGGGCGTCTGCGAGGAGCTGGAACATATGGGGAAAATGCAGCTTATGAGCGGCTGCATAGCAGAGTAACTTTTGTTAGTATTTCCAGTATGATAAAAAAGAGTATTATTTAGCACTATTATTGTCTGGCCTGTCTGGGGAGTCTGTTCCGGCAGGAATATCAAGCTCGTCAAGGATAGCAAAAAACCTGGCCATGATATCGTTGGAGACAAGCATGCCTTTGCCTGTGAGGGCGGCGTGTCCTGCATCTGCCTGCATATAACCTGCTTCCTCAAGACCACGCAGCAGGACGGCAAAGTCCTTTTGGAACGATCTTGCGCAGATCTCTTCATAGCAGGAGAAGGGAAGCCCTTTTGCCGTGCGCAGTCTCAGCATAAGCAGTTCCTGTATGCGTTCTGCATGGGAAAGGGTTTCACTAAAACAGGGCAGGCGTCCTTCGCAGACAGCCTTTTTCCAGACGGCGTGATCTGCAGGGGCGGTGAAGCGTTTGTTTCCTATGGTAGAGACGGCTGAAGGACCGACGCCAAGATAGGGTTTCTGATGCCAGTAGCCCAGGTTGTGGCGGCACTCATGGCCTGGCTTTGCATAATTGGAAATTTCGTACTGTACAAAGCCTGCCTCTTCAAGGAGGGCTCTTCCTCCAAGATAGATGTCTTCCTGCAAATTTTCATCGGGCAGGCTGAGGCGCTTTTGTTCAACCAGGCTGCAAAGGGGTGTTCCCTCTTCCAGGGTGAGGCTGTAGGCTGAGATGTGGTCAGGTGCCTGGCGCAAGGCTTTTGTAAGAGTTGATTCCCAGGACTTTTCTGTCTGGCCTGGCAGGCCCCACATAAGATCGAGGTTCAGGGAACTGATATCTGCTGCATGCATGGCCTCGCAGGCCCTGCATACCTGGTCTGCATTGTGCAGGCGTCCCAGCATGGCAAGTTCCC
>JAUMVQ010000058.1 GCA_030530085.1 Desulfovibrionaceae bacterium
ATCCACAAAGAGATAGAAGGCTCCGTCAGGCTTGGGACAGACAGCAAAATTCCAGCCGTCAATGCTCTTCAAAGCCAGATCCCTGCGGCGCTGGAAGGCCTTGCGCATTTCCAGGATGCAGTCCCTGGGACCTGTGAGGGCTGCCAGCGCTGCTTTCTGCGTAATGGCGCAGATATTGGAAGTGGACTGTCCCTGCAGGGTGGAGCATTTCTTGATGAGATCGGGATGTCCCACCAGCCAGCCCATGCGCCAGCCGGTCATGGCATAGCTCTTGGAGACGCCGGACATAATGGTCACCTGCTCTGGATACTTTGCCAGATACTGGCTCACGCTGGCCATCTCAGCAGGCTCAAAAACCAGCTGGTCATAAATTTCATCGGAAAAGACCATGAGGCCGGCACCAATGGCCACCTCCATGATCTCTTTAAGTTCCTGCTCTGTATAGACGGCACCGGTGGGATTGCTGGGAGAGTTCAGGATAAGCAGTCTGGTCTTTGGCGTAATGGCGTTTTTGATTTTCTCGGCACTGACCTTGAAGCTGTCTTCAGGGCCGGCTGTCACAAACACCGGCTCTGCACCCATCAGGCGAACCATGTCGGGGTAGCTCACCCAGTAGGGAGTAGGAATAATAACCTCGTCCCCGGGATTGAGCACTGTCATGAGGTAGTTGAAAAGGGCGTGTTTACCGCCTGCGGAACAGAGGATATTCTCAGCCTCAACAGTAAGATCATACTGGTTGCTGTAATACCCGCATATGGCCTTGCGCAGCTCCATTATGCCGGGAACTGCCGTATAGCGGCAGAAATTGGCGTCTATGGCTGCCTTTGCCGCTTCGCAGATATGCTTGGGCGTAGGGAAGTCGGGTTCTCCGACTGCAAGACTTGTCACCGCAACACCCTGCTCTTTAAGCTCAAGGGCTTTTGCATTCATGGCCAGCGTCAGCGACGGTTTGATTGATTTCATTCTCTCGGAAATCTGCATTTCCTGCTCCTGTACGGCTCTTAGTTCTGAACGGGGTGAAGGGATGGCTGTTCTAAAAAGATACAATGAACATGGCCTTTAATTCCATGCTGTTTTCGATACTCCATTCCACTTCAAGAAACAACACCTGACACCGGTCAGGAATATGTATTCCGCTGAAACAGGATGCTTCCATGAGCACAAAAGAAATGGCTGCAAGAGACAGCTTTGGCAGTAAGACAGCCTTTGTTCCGGTGCCGCAGCCGGCAGTACAGGGAATTTTTGAAGGGCGCAGCAAGCGCTTCCTTGTATCCTGCCGCATCCAGGAGAAATCGCAGATCATCCATTCCAACAATACAGGCAGCATGCTGGGGCTGACAAAAAAAGGAATGCCTGTGCTGGCCTCATACTCGGCCAATCCCAAGCGAAAGTTGCCGTACACCCAGGAGGCAGTCTATCTTGGCAGTCAGGATCACGGTTTCTGGGTAGGCGTCAACACCTCCGTGCCCAACCGCATGCTGGCACAGGCCCATGCCTGCGGCTGCCTTCCGGCTGAAAAGGGATACGTCAGTCTGAGAAGGGAGATTGTGCGCAACGCAAGCCGGCTGGACGGCCTCCTTGAAGGCGAGGGGCTGCCCAGGCTCTGGGTAGAATGCAAAAACGTGACCCTGGTGGAGGATGACATCGCCATTTTCCCCGATGCTGTATCCCAAAGGGCAGTCAAGCACCTGCACGAACTGACAGACATCGTTCTCTCCGGAGAAAGGGCTGCCATGTTCTACCTTGTCCAGCGGCCTGATGCCCGCTGTTTCGGGCCGGCAGACTGCATTGATCCGGACTATGCCGCAGCCTTCTGGGAAGCAGTGGACAAGGGCGTTGAAATTTGGGCCTATCATGCCATTGTGACACCTCAGGGTGTGACGCTTGCAGAACGCCTGCCGCTTGCCTGCCGTCCGTAGCCGTTTGCCGCTGCAGCCTGCCCCGCAAGGCCTTTTTTTGCTTTTTGAACCAGCCGTATACAAGAGCCGCATAAACATGTATAATTGATCTTTTTTCTCATTATACATAAAGTTTGCGCGTTATGCGGCGTACTGCCCTGCACCGTTCTCATTGTATTAATTATGGGCGTCAGCCAGGATCATCACAAGGATGTATGGTTATGAGCAAATCATTTCGTTTTATTCCCCAGTACACAGATGAAGAACTGCATGATATCCAGACCAAGGGGCTTATCTGGACAGTGCATCAGGCTGAAAAATCGCCGCAATACAAGGAACTTTTCAAAAAGGCAGGAGTCACGGCAGATGACATCAGAAGCCTGGATGATCTGCAGCTTCTGCCAACTACCGATGCCGACGATTTGCGGGCAGGCTATCCCCTGCCCCTCTGCTGTGCCAATCCCAAGGACATAGTGCGCATCCATTCCTCAAGCGGTACCACAGGCAAGCGCAAAATCCTGTCGTACACAGAAAAAGACGTGCAGATGTTCAATACGCAGATGGCCCGCTGCTATGAAATGGCAGGATTAACGCCTGAGGACCGCATGCAGATTGCCGTAGGCTACGGCCTGTGGACTGCAGGGGCCGGCTTCCAGCAGGGCAGCGAGCTGTTCGGCATGTTTACCATTCCGGTAGGTCCGGGCAATCTGCAGATCCATCTGCAGATGATGGAAGACATGGGCTCCACCTGCTTCGGGGCAACAGCCTCCATGGCCCTGCTCCTGGCAGAAGAAGTGGAGCGTGCCGGCATCAGGGACAAGCTCAAGCTGCGCACCATTATCTGCGGTTCTGAAACCCGTTCCGAAAAAATGCGCCTGGCCATTGAGTCAAAGCTGGGCCTGAAAGACAGCTTTGACATCGGCGGCATGACTGAAATGTACGGTCCTGGCACAGCCATAGACTGCCATTGCCATACCGGCCTCCACTACTGGGCCGATCTCTTCATTATCGAATTTCTGGATCCCGTCACCCACAAGCCCGTTCCCGACGGGGAACTGGGCGAAATGGTCGTCACAAGCCTGCGCAAGGAAGCTGTGCCGCTCATCCGCTACAGGACTCATGATCTGGCCTGCCGTGTTCCTGGCAAGTGCGAATGCGGCCTTAACATGCCAAGGCACAGCGCCATTATGGGCCGCTCCGATGACATGGTCATTTTCAGGGGCGTCAATATCTACCCCGGCCAGATCGCCGAGGTTCTCTCCAAGCATCACGAAATCGGCAGCGAATACCAGATCATGCTCAGCCGCGACGAAAAGGCCATCGACCACCTGCTGCTCACCGTGGAGCGCGCAGCAGGGCAAAGCAGCGACAATGACGAGAATCTGGCACGTGCCATCGAAAAGGATATGCGCCTGCAGCTTATGGTGCGCCTTGAAGTGGCCATCACCGATCCCTCTACGCTGCCCAGGACATTCAGCAAGTCCAAGCGCGTCGTGGACAACCGCCACTAAAAATGAGCAGGGACTATCAAAAGGCCTGCTCTTCCCGGCAAAACGCAAGGCAGCACAGCGGGCGGCATGACCAGGGTCATGAGCAGCGACATGGGCATCAGCATGACCAGCGGCATGAACAAAAGCATGCACAGGGCCATGAAAAGGGACATGGCCGGCGCCTGCACGGCTTAGGCGAAGATCCCGGGCTTGCCCCGCTCCTGGCCAGGCTTTCAAAGGAAAACCTGTCCGAAAAGGAGCTGCCTGCAGACGATTTCAGCGTCCAGATAGCTCCCAGGGGGCTTATGGGGCCGCTGCTTGAAGAACTGGGGCCAAGGGCCCTGGCTGTGCGCGGCCGTGCTGTGCTTGCAAAGGGAACAAAGCCTGCCTGCTGGGCGCAAAATGTCTGGCTGGAACCATTCTGGCTGCCTGTAGGCTCCATCAGCGATGCCGCCAGAAAGCTTGCAGAAAGGCAGCGCAACTGGCGGGCCCACCTGGATTTTGAAAGCGGGCTTAACCGCAGGGCAACGCTTATAGAGCAGGCCCTGCCGCATATATCGTCCAAGCTGTTCCAGTACGGGCAGCCTGTCCCAAAAGCGCCGCTTGGTGCCTTTCTGCTGTGGAAGCCCGATATGGTCCTGGCCTCCTGCAGGACTACCTCTCCCTTTGCCGACGGAGAACTTCAGTTTGAAGAGAACAAGACTGTTCCTCCGGGCCGGGCCTATCTCAAACTCTGGGAATCCTTTACCCTTTTGGGCAAAAAGCCGGATGCAAAGGATCTCTGCATAGAGCTGGGTGCCGCTCCCGGAAGCTGGACCTGGGTGCTGGCCCAGACAGGATGCCATATCTTCTCCCTGGACAAGGCTCCGCTGGCCGATCATATCGCCAGGCTGCCCAATGTGGAGCACTGCCTTGGCAGCGGCTTTGCCATGACCCCGGATCTGGCCGGCAGGGTAGACTGGCTCTTTTCCGACATGATCTGCTACCCGGAACGCCTCTACACCCTGGTCAGCCAGTGGATAGAGGCAAAGGCCATGAAGCACGCCTTGTGCACCATCAAGTTCCAGTCCACGGCTGATCACGCCATGCTGTCAAAGTTTCTGCAGCTGCCTGGCTCCTCAGTCAGGCATTTGTCCTGCAACAAGCATGAGCTCACCTGGTTCTGGGAAGATCCTGAGTACACGGAAACAGGGCAGAATACATAAAAAACGTCTGCAAGACAGAAAGGCTCCGGTGCCTGATGCACCGGAGCCTTTCTTATTTCCTGCTGTCTGTTCTGTAACTGGTCCGTTACGGGGCCTTTACTGCTCCAAAAGCCAGCGGTGGAAGCACAGCTCTGGCGTCAGTTCCGGATGAAAAGCCAGGGCCAGGATATTTTTCTGCCGCACAGCGACAGGGCGTCCTTCAAAGCAGGACAGCACCTCAACGCCTTCTCCTGTGTCCTGGACGATGGGTGCGCGTATAAATACAGCCTGCACTGTCCTCTGTCCCTTTTCATCGCCGCCAAATCCGGACACGGCAAGCTCGGTGCTGAAGCTGTCTGTCTGCCTGCCAAAGGCATTGCGCACAACGCTGATGTCTAGGCACCCTATACGCGGCTGATCCGGGAATTCAGGCAGTGTTTTCGCAAGCAGTATCATGCCGGCACACGTCCCAAGCACTGGCATCCCTGACCGGCACAATGCCCGTACAGGCTCCATAAGGCCCTCTTCAGTCAGAAGCCGGCCCATGACCGTGCTCTCTCCCCCGGGAAGGACTAGGCCGTCTACGCCGTCCAGATCCTGCAGGGTGCGTATCTCCCTGACAGAGGCACCACAGCGCTCAAGAGACAGGGCATGTTCCCTGAAATCGCCCTGCAGTGCCAGGACTCCTATACATCTGGCCATTACCAGCCTCTTTCCTGCATACGTTCTTCTGCAGGTATGGTGGCTATATCAAGGCCGGGCATAGCCTCGCCAAGATTGGTGGAAATCTCGGCCAGCAGCTTGTAGTCCCTGAAATGGGTGACAGCGCTGACTATGGCACGGGCGCGGGCTGCAGGATTGGAAGACTTGAAGATGCCTGAGCCGACAAAGACGCCGTCACAGCCCAGTTCCATCATCAGAGCGGCATCTGCAGGCGTGGCGATGCCGCCGGCAGCAAAGTTTACCACGGGAAGACGGCCCAGTTCACGGGTTTTCTGTACCAGTTCCAGGGGAGCGCCATGCTCCTTGGCAAAACCAGCTACTTCTTCCTCAGGCAGGGCGCACAAGGCTCTGATTTCGCCCAGCACAATGCGGCAGTGGCGCACGGCTTCCACTACATTGCCAGTACCAGGCTCGCCCTTGGTGCGGATCATGGCTGCACCCTCTGCTATGCGGCGCAGAGCCTCGCCCAGGTTGCGTGCACCGCACACAAAGGGAACGGAGAACTTGCGCTTGTCAATATGGTAGCAGTCATCGGCAGGGGTGAGCACCTCGCTTTCGTCAATGTAGTCAACACCCAGGCTTTCCAGAATGCGCGCCTCGACAATATGGCCGATGCGGACCTTGGCCATGACCGGGATGCTCACAGCCTTCATGATGCTGGTTACCCTGTCAGGGTCAGCCATACGGGCCACTCCGCCTGCCTTGCGGATGTCTGAAGGCACACGTTCCAGGGCCATGACAGCGCAGGCTCCTGCCTTTTCTGCGATTACAGCCTGCTCAGGCGTCGTGACATCCATGATAACGCCGCCTTTCAGCATTTCGGCAAGACCGCCTTTAAGCAATAAACTACCTTTTTCCATATATTGTACCTCTCATTCAAGGAATTCATATCAGCAGCGGTTGCAGCCACAAACGATAAGCTGTCCAGAAATTCTGCCTGGTTTCTGCTTAAACCAGCCTGCAGGATGTTGCAAAAATATTCGCAATATAGGTGACAATTTTCTTAGTCAGTAATACAATTTGTATTGTCACCATGACAATTACAAACACCAGGAGAGTGGGCAGAACCATGGAAGAAATTAAACAGCTGTATGACGACAACCTGCGCCTGCATCCCAATATGACGCGCCAGGCTGCACTGGTGCAGGCTCTGGCCGACATGATACACAACGGTACATTGCAGGAAGGAGCCAGGCTGCCCACCCACCGCAACCTGGCCAGGATACTCGGGGTCACAACAGGCACTGTGAGCCGCGCCTATGCCGAAACCTGCCAGCGCAACCTCACTGCCGGCATTATCGGGCGCGGCACCTTCGTGCGCAAAGCTGTCCCCAATGTGGATGTTTTTGCACCGCCATTTCTCAGGACGGAAAAAACTGCCGCACCAGGCAGCGGCACGATCTTTTCTCAGGCCCATCCCCTGGACATGAGCTTCATCACACCTTTTGAGCATCTGAATCCGCCGCTGGAGCAGGCTGTGCGCAAGCTGGCCGCCTGTGAGAATATCAATACGTTCGGCGGCTACCAGCCGCCACAGGGCCTTGCCAGGCACCGTGAGGCCGGGGCACTGTGGGCGGCACGTTTTGGCCTGCCTGTATCTCCGGACAATGTCCTTGTCTGCGCAGGAGCCCAGCATGCACTGCTCACTGTCCTGGCATCGCTTTTCAGTCCGGGCGACAGGATAGCGGCTGAACAGCTTACCTATCCTTTGCTTAAGCAGCTGTGCCAGCGCCTGCGCCTGCAGGTCACACCTATCCATATGGACAAAAACGGCATTTCCCCTCAGGCCCTGGAAGCCGCCTGCAGGACAAAAACAATCCGCGGGCTGTATCTCATGCCGTCCTGCCATAACCCGACCCTCACGATGATTCCGGACTACAGGCGCAGGGAAATTGTAAGCATCTGCAGGCAGTACGATGTGGCCATCATAGAAGACGATGTCTATGCGCTGTCCATTGAACAGAGAGTACCGCCGCTCTCGCGCCTGGCCCCTGAACGCAGCTGCTTTATAGCCTCTGCCAGCGAAGCCATGGGAGCCGGACTGCGCATTGCCTATCTGTGTGCGCCAGATTCCTGGCAGAAGGTTCTGGAACAGACAATTTCCTACACCATATCCATGGCACCGCCTCTTATGGCGGAACTGGCCAGCCTCTGGATAGGAGACGGCACAGCAGACAGTGTCCTGGCTGCCAAACGTGCAGCAGCCACCCAGGCCAACCTTCTGGCAAGAGAAAAGCTTGACGGCTTTCCGGTTGAAACAAGGACGACCGGCTTTTTCTGCTGGCTCAAGCTTCAGGCGCAGCCTGGATCCTCAGCTGTCTTTGCTGCCAGGGCCAGGGAAAAAGGAATACTTGTCGCCGACTCTTCCTGTTTTTCTGTCGGAGGCATGATTCCGGAAGAAGGCGTCCGCCTGGCCCTGGGAATACGTGATCAGGCAGTTCTGGCTTCAGCCCTGGAAACACTGGTGTCTGTACTGCAGGAGGGATAGGGCAGGGCTGTTATTCTTCCCTGACCTGCAACTCGCTGTTATCAAGCGTGTTTTGCTCTCCAAGGACTAAGTTTCCAAAGAACTTATTCAGGTATTCAAATGTGTAATAGACTTTTTTGTTCACATTCTGATAGTTGGCACGAACAAGAGCATTGCGAAAATACTTTGCATGCGCCTCAAACAATTCATTGTTAGCGTCAAATCCAAAAGTACACAGGTATTTTATGATAAATACAGCTGTAGTCCTTGTATTTCCTTCACAAAATGGGTGAATCTGCCAGATTCCTGAAGTAAATTTAGCAATGTGTTCAACTATCTTTCTTTTAGACAAGCCACTATAATTAAACTGTTTCTCAACTGAAAAATCATATTCAACTGTTTCTATAATACTGTCAGCCCGTCCGTAAATAACAGTATCGCCATTTAATATTGGCTCATTTTTAGTTATATCATATGTTCTTATTTTTCCAGCTACAGTATTATCAAATATTCCTGAAAATAAAAACTTATGAATAGAAAATAATTCTGCCGGATTAAAAGAGAAAGCACGCGTGCTTAGCAGCTTTGCAATACGTACAGAAACTTCATCAGCTTCTCTGTTATTTAATTCCTGTTCTGTTTTGGCAGGGTGTTCTGTATAATATCTGCTGATACATTCTCCGGCTTCATCAACAGATATTCTGCCCTCAATGTTTTCTTTGGCTACTTCAATAAGATAGTTCGATGGGCTAAGGTTATCAACCTGCTGCAGGCCTATGGCAACGCCCCAGTTTTCAGCCCTTTTGTATTTTTCAGGTTCGCCCTGCTTTTTGTATTCTTCAAAATAGCTCATGCAAACATCCATGCAAAACGGCTTCATGCCGGCAACTACAGAGTCCGGCAAAAAACAGGAGATCTTGCCAACTGCAACATTTTCAGCATAAATATTAAACACAAAAGAGACGGTGCACAAGAAAGCAAATTCTGCAACCGCCGTGAATGACACAGCATTTATGCGAGGGATCAGGGACTGGCATGACATTTACAATTGTCACTCTTAAAGAACATGTTGCTACAGGCGAAGACAGCATGCGGCAGTTCAAGGCAAAAATTGACAATGCCGATTCCCTGGCTGCTGAAATGGCTGCCTTCGCCAATGCACACGGCGGAGTCATTTTCATCGGAGTACAGGATAACGGTACTATTTCCGGCATAACACAGCAGGAAGTACATACTGCGAATCAGCTGATCAGCAACGTGGCCAGCCAGCATGTGCGCAGCCCTCTTGTTGTGCAGACTCAGAACATCCTCCTTGAAAACGGGAATGTAGTTATCGCCCTGACTGTTCCAGAGGGAGCGGACAAACCGTATTTTGACAGAAAAGGCGTCATATGGCTGAAGACCGGTTCAGACAAACGGCGCATCAATTCAAAGGAAGAATTACGACGTTTTTTCCAGCACACCAGCCAGTTCCATGCTGATGAGCTGCCTGCAAATGCGGACATAGACAAACTGGACAAGCTTCTGTTCCGTGATTTTCTCAAAAATTGGCATAACAGCAGTTTCCCTGATGATCCTGCTGAACAATTGCGGCTGCTGCAAAATCTGAATCTGGCCGCCGACAACGGAAAGCTGAATCTGGCCGGGGTGCTGCTGTTTGCCGAACAGCCGGAACTCATCTTCCCGCAATTTGTGGTCAAAGGCGTCTGTTTTCCCGGAACTGCTCTGCACGCACAAAGCTATAAAGATTCCGAAGATTTTGAAGGTCCTCTGAGCAGGCTTTTCAAGAATGCTTTAGCTTTTGTCATGCGCAATCTGCATAAAGTACAGGGCAATAACGGCGTCAATTCCCCGGGCACACCGGAAATACCAGAACAAGTTTTCGAGGAACTGCTGGTTAATGCCCTTGTGCACAGAGACTATCTTGTAAGTGCGCCAATCAGGGTTTTCATCTTCGATGACCGTATTGAAATTATCAGTCCAGGCACACTCCCAAACAATCTGACTATAGAGAAGATTAAAAACGGCAATTCAAATATCCGCAATCCTATCCTGATTTCTTATGCGGCCAAAGGACTGCTGCCATATCACGGCATCGGATCCGGTATTGTGCGCGCTCTTAATGCATGGCCAAATATTGATTTTGAAGATAACCGGGAGAACCTGCAGTTTAAGGCTATTGTGCACAAAACACAGCGGATTGCTTCAGTAATTGCACCAAAAAATCAAAATCTGCACAACAATCAGCCTGTTTCTGGTGCAAACAACTCCAATATTGCACCAGAAACTCAAAATTTGCACAATAAACAATCTGTTTCCGGTGCAAACTTGCCAGATATTGCACCAAAATTTTCGGGTCTACTTGAATGTATCGCAGCTAACCCGCACATAACAACGGCAGACCTCGCTAAATCACTGCAAGTAAGCCGGCGGACAGTTCTTTACAGGATAAATAGGCTTAAGGGAAAAGGACTTTTACGGCGCATCGGCCCCAATAAAGGCGGACGCTGGGAAATCACCCAGCTACAGTAGCTGCTTTCCAATCTCCAATCTGCTGGTACACAGTGAGTACAGCAGTGGTGTACCCACCAGACTGACCTTTGAATACCGGAAGGTCACTGCATTGAATGCGAGCAAACCGCATGGCTTG
>JAUMVQ010000308.1 GCA_030530085.1 Desulfovibrionaceae bacterium
CTTCCTCAAAAAATTCAGGCAGGGGAATGTCCTCATCCGGCATGGCGCTGGACGCAGGTCCTTCCTCAAATTCCGGCAGGGGCACCTCGTCAAGCCAGGCCGGCGGCATGTCATTGCGTTCTTCAAAAAACGGGCTTTCCGGAGGCGTTTTTTCCAGAGGCGCTTCAGGATGCTTAGCATGTGTTGCATCAGGGGCAACAAGCAGTCCTGCTGCCGGCACGGCATTCGTCCTGGCAGGTGCTGGGCTTTTTGTCCCTTTTGCCCTTGTTGTTGCTGAAGGTCTTTTTTCTGCCGTGCCATTTGCCGCAGCCGGCTTCTGCCCGCTTCCTGCGTCCTCAGTATAGCGGCAGGACGGAAAGGCCGCACAGCCGTAAAACGGGCCCCTGGCACTTTTGCGCAGCACAAGGTCGCTGCCGCATTTAGGACAGCGGCGTACTCCGCCTGTGCCGGCAGATGCAGACGAGGCAGAAGACGCAGAAGAGCCTTGCCCTTCGCCTGCTTTTTTGGCAGATGCCCTGGCCTGTCTTCCTTTTCCGGGCTGGCCGTTCTGGTCAGATGCCTTGTAGTTGCACTCAGGCTCTCCTGAACAGAGCCAGTACCATGTACCCTTGGCAGTGCGCACCCTTTTAAGAGGTTTGCCGCAGGCAGGGCAGGCATGCTGCGTGCTTGAGAACTCGCCCCTCGCAGCAAAGAGCTCCTGCAATATCTTAGGCAGTGTGGCTGCATACTGGCCCACATACTCATCAGGGCTGCGCTGTCCCTGCTGAATCTCGCTTAAGCAGCGCTCCATGGCGGCGGTCATCAAAGGATCCCTGATGCTCTCAGGGGAATTGCGGACAAGGTCGCGGCCCAGCGCCGTTGACTGCAGGGCCTTGCCGTGCTTTTCAAGGTAGTGCCGCAAAAAGAGCGTTTCTATGATGGAGGCCCTGGTAGCCACTGTGCCCAGGCCCTCAGTCTTTTTGAGAATGTTCTGATCGTCGGCATTGGCGCCGTGTATGTAGCGCTGTATGTTCTCCATGGCATCGACAAGCGTGCCTTCTGTAAAGCGCGATGGCGGCGTGGTCATGGCCTCGTTGATGGCAACTTCGCCTGCAGTGACTGCCTCGCCGGCTGCAACCTCTGGCAGGATGACATCCTTCTCCTCGTCCTTTGCCTTTTTGGCGTTCTTAGGGGAGGCTGGCTTGTCCTTGAATTCAGTCCAGCCGGGGTCCTGCTCAATGCGGCCGTTTGCCCGCCACAAAAAGCCCTCGCACTCCACTTCGGCCTTTGTCTTGTAAAAGACATGCTCGGGCAAAAACTGCCAGGCATAGCGGCGGCAGATCATGGCGTAGATTTTGGCATCCCTGTCAGACAGCCCGTATGCCGGCACAGAAGTTGGAATGATGGCATGGTGGGCGCTGACCTTGCTTGTATTCCAGCAGGCAGACTGCCTTGAAGTGTCGCAGGCATCCACCATGTCAGCCATGCCGCCCCACTGGCCTATGGCATCAAGAACGTCGCCTGCCTCTGCAAACTGTTCCTTGGGCAGGTACTGGCAGTCTGTACGGGGATAGGACGCAAACTTGCCTTCATACAGGGCCTGGGCTGCGGCCAGCGTATCCTGCGCTCCCATGCCGTAGCGGGCAGAGGCCTCCTTTTGCAGCTCAGTCAGGTTGTAGGGCAGGGGTGCGGCCTCTTTGAC
>JAUMVQ010000059.1:0-5120 GCA_030530085.1 Desulfovibrionaceae bacterium
CCTGCCTCATCCCCGAAGGAAGAAGCAAGGCTGGCCTTCTGGTTGATGGTCGGCGTGCCGCCCATGAGCGTCGTCATGGCTGCCGAGGGACACATGGATGACATGGCCGTATTGGGATAGGGGACCGGGACAGGTCCGGCCGGCGAGGGGGTCAGACAGGTATCCGGCATCCCCAGGGTCTGGCCTGCGCCGATGGTGAGTGCGAACAAGGGGTACTCCTGCTTTAAGAGCGTTCAGGGAGATAAAAATCAGGAAATATGCACCTGCGGTGCGGCATGTCAGGAAATATGCACCTGCGGTGCATCTATGCGCGCCAGGTCGCGGGCAAGCGTAGTGGAAGAGGCTGCCTGGGTGAGGCAGGACTCCGAGGCAGAAATGCGGACATTCTGCGCCTGCACCTCGTCATTGTGCTCGACAATGCGCTGCGCACTGCCAAAGCAGCCCAGAAAGCGCCGGAAAGTCTGTTCCAGGCGCTCGCCGGTGGTGCGCAGTATGCGTGTGACAAGAGTCGCACTGGCTATGGCTGCCGAGGCCTCGCCTGCCCTGATATCAAGGCTTGCCGTCTCAAGGCCTGTCATGGGTGCTGTTATCTGAACGGCTGTGGCGGAGTCCATGCTTATGGGCTTTTCAGACATCAGGGATGCGCCGTCCGGAAAGTGCAGGACACACGGTGCCTTGCTCCTTGTCAGAACTGCCAGGATAAAGGCCCTTCCGTCAGGCAGGGGCGCAAAGAGCACCTCATCGTGCTGCTCAGGACGCACAAGGCAGGAGGCTGCAAGAGCTGCCTGCCACTGGCTGCCCTTTGCCTGCACTGTATAGCAGTCGTTTTCACTGGCAAGAATCAGCCCTGTCTCCAGGGATGGCGCCTGCACTGTATCTAATGAATAGGCATTGGCTGTCTGCATGGGGTATCCTTTTGTTATTGCTGGTCAGCATCTGGCAGGGAAGGCCAGTCCTCGCTGCGCTCCCTTTCCTTGTCCCTGGTTATGGCATTGCTGAAAGAGGCATTGTCCATAAAGCTGTCTTGTGTCAGCACCCGGAAAAAGCGGGAAGAGGAAAAATCTGCTCCGGCAAAAAATCCTTCGCGCATGTCGGCATGGCTCAGATCGCTGCGGAAGAATCTGGCCTGTCCTGCCTGGCACTTGCGGAAATCTGTCTCTGTACAGAGACTGTCGCTCATATCGGCATGCGTCAGCCTGGCTGAGGCAAGGCAGGCCTTCATGAACATGCAGGAGGAAAAGACGCCGTTTTCCATATTGCACCCTGTCATGTCTGCCTCGGCAAAGAGGCACTCGGTGCAGCGGGCGCTGCCGAAGTCTGCCTGGACGAGCTTTGCCTTGAGAAAATTGACGCCCTTAAGATGTGCATCCTTGAAGCTGGCACCATGCAGGTCGGAAAACGTGAACTGGACGTATTCCATCGTGGCGCCTGAAAAGTCGTATCCTGGCAGGGAAGAGGAGATAAGAGCCGTCTTGTACAGTTTTGCGCCCTTGAGGATTATGCCATTCAGGTCGCAGTCCGTGGCAAAGACATGGCTTAAGTCGCATTGGGCAAAGTCTGCTCCAAGCTTTGTATTCAGGAAAGAAGACCGGAAAAGGCTTGCTTTGTCAAAGCGGGCGTTTCGGGCATCGCAGTTCTGCATGGCGCAGGAGTGCATCCTTGCAGAAGCAAAGCTGGCCCCTGAAAAGTCGCAGCCGTTCATGGCAACGCGTTCAAAGTCTACATGGGAAAGATCTGCCCCTGCAAGCCGCATGTCCGAGAAAAAGGTGCCTTCAAGACGGATATGGGAGAGGTTTGCTCCTGCCATGTCGCAGTCCGAGAATGAGGTTCTTGCCAGGCTGCAGCCGGAGAGGTTTGCCCCCTTAAGGCAGACCCGCTCAAAGGAGCCTCCTTCCAGATCGGATCCGGAGAGGTCTATGCAGGACAGATCGCAGTCTGCCAGAGGCTCATTGCGGGCAATGGCCTCCAGTACGTCTTCTTTTGAGAGAAAGTTCGTATTCATCGGAAGGGCTCCCAGATCCTGTTTAATTTTTCTTTTTCCTGCAAAATTGTTTTCGTAATGTTGCAGTACATAAATGATGCATTTTCCAGATTGGCCTCTGAAAGATTTGCACTGTTTATGTTGCAGTAGGAGAATACTGTATTTCCAAGCTTTTGCTTCGAAAGGTCTATACCTGCCATGCCACAGAATTTAAAGATTGTGTTTTTTAGTTTGCCTTCGGAAAAGGTTGCTTCGAACAGTTCACAGTGTGAGAAGGTAGTATCTATCAGGCAACTTTCCTCAATGGTTATCAGCTCCATGTTGCAGTCAGCGAATGAACAGTTTGTAAGATTCATACATTCAATAATATTTGATTCGACCATCCCGCATCCTGAGAATGATGTTTTGTTAAGACTGCACTCAGAAAACAATAATTTTTTCATGCCGCATTTCAGGAAGGAGGATCTGTCTATGCAGCATTCCTCAAACAATGCAAATGACAGGTGGCAGTGCGAGAAAGATGAATTATCTATGCTGCATTTCTGAAGACTTCCTAATGTCATGCCACAGAGCAAGAAGGATGCATTGTCCATGTGGCACTCAGAAAGGTTTGCCTGTTCCCTTTCGCAGACTATGAAGGTGGTATTTGTCAGGTTTGTTCCCGAAAGATTTGCCCCGTTAAGACAGACCCTCTCAAAGGATCCGCCTGACAGATCTGCTCCGGAGAGGTCGATTCCCGATAGATCACAGTCGGCCAGCGGCTCATTGCTGTCAATGGCCGCCAGTACGTCTTCCCTTGTGTATATTGTTTTCATCGGGCCAGCTCCATGGTTTCCTTTTCCTGTAAAAACGTCACTACCTGGCTGTCTTTTTTTCTCTGGTCGTGTTGCACTTCACAAATGAGGTTTTTCCAAGGCAGAGGCATGGCAAAAGGATAGAATCCTGTAGATCGCAGTTCTTGAAGGTAGAATTTTCAAAACTGCCCCCCGCAAGATTAACCCCTGTCATATTGCAGTCCCTGAAGGAAGAATTGTTTATGATGCTCCCGGAAAAAATAGCCATATCCAGGTCGCAGTCCTTGAGGGAGACTCCTTCTGCGCAGCACAACGAAAGATTAGCATGCTTCATATTGCAGGCCGTGAAGCTACTATTTTGGGGACTGCTTACTGAGAAAGTTGTACATTCCATATTGCAGTTACTGAATGAGTTCTTTTCCAAAAAGCAGCCCGAAAGAATAACCCCTGTCATATCACAATTCGTGAATCTGCTATTATTCACGGTGTGATTTACAGTAACTATTGATAAGTTGCATTCCATGAAGGAACTATCTTCCACATGGCTACCCGTAAGATGACTAGCTTTCATGTTGCAGTTCTTGAAGGCAACTTTCTCCAGAGCGTACATATAAAGACCAGTATTTGATATGTCGCAGTCATCAAAGGAGGTATATTTAGTGCTGCCATGTGAAAATATAGCATATGTTATGCTGCTCTTCACAAAGGATGCGTCTTTTATGTTGCACTTCGACAGGTTTGCTTCTGTCATGTCGCAGCCTGCAAAGGAGATATCTGCCAGAATGCTTCCCGAAAGGTTTATTCCTGTCAGGTCGCATTCCTTGAAGGATGTTTTTTTCAGACTGCACTCCGAAAGGTTTGCATCCTTAAAGCTGACCCTTTCAAAGGAAGCGTCTTCCAGACTTATACCGGAGAGGTTTGCGCCAGCAAGATCTATGTTCGTCACTGTCCCCTTGGTGCAAAGGGCAACCAGGATTTCTTTCAGCGTGTCAGCAGTCGCAGTCATCGTGTAAGCTCCAGGTTCTGCATTTCCTTTTCCTTTCCTTCCAGCAGCGTACCTGCCAGATTGGCGCCTGACAGGTCTGTTTCCCCAAGAACGGCCTTGTACATGTCTGCGCCATAGAGGTCGGCGCAATGCAGGTTTGCCTGCACAAGGCGCGATTTGCGGAGCGACCCCTGCGGCAGCCTGAGATAGCGCAGGTCGGATCCTTCCAGATCACAGTGCAAGAAGCGCGCCTTTGTGCCGGAACAGCCTGCAAGGACTGCCCTTGGCAGATCGCAGTAATCGGCCATGGCATCATCAAAGCTGCATCCTTTCATGACAAGGGCCGGCAGGCGGCTTTCCCTGAGGCACAGTCCCGGCAATCGGCACTGCTCAAAAACAACATCCGCAATGTCGCAGTGCATCAGAAAACGCATATTTTCGCAGGCAAGCCTCTGTACTGCAAGGCCGGTGCCCTTGCAGGTCGTAAAGCCGGCTTCCTTCCAGGCTCCTCCTTCTGCTCTCATGCGGCTGATGAGGGCATTGATGAAGGAAACTTTTTTCAGGGTGCATTCAAGCAGGGACAGTTCTTCTGCCGGGCATTTGTCAAAGGAGCTGAGCTCAAAGGATGCCTGCTCGATGCTACCCCTGAGTTTGACCCCGTCAAATGTTGCCAGCCGTACCTGCGCTCCCTTCATGTCAGGATCCTGCAGGCTGCCCTTTTGCCACTGGCAGAGCTCTGCACTGGCGTTTTGGAGTTTTGTCTTCACAAAGAGGCACTCTTCCAGGGAGCACTGCACAAATTTTGCCTGTGCAAGGCTTGCTCCCGTAAAGTTGCACCCCTTTGCCATGACTTTTTCCCAGCGGCTTTCATCAAGCTGGGCATTGGAAAAGTCTACATTTTCAAGGAAGCAGTTCTCAAGGCTCATCCCCCTAAGATCCATGCCGGAGAGATCAACATCCTTGATAGTCCTGCCCTTCATGCCGCCTTTGAGCTCAGCCGCAGAAGGAGGCAGTGCTGCTTCTCCTGAAAGAGACTGCTCAGCTCCCGGGATTTCCCTGGCCCACTCAGGCAGATCCATAGCTCCCTGCACCGGGGCTCCCGGCACGGGCACACCCTGCAGGACGCCGGCCATTTCTTTCTGCTGGGCAAGGATAGCCGCCCTGGCCCTTGTGTCCAGGGCGCCAAGCTTTTTCATGTCATCCAGATACTTGTCACGCAATTCCAGAATTTTGGCTTTTTCTTCCTGGCCCTTCATCTTGCCGACCATGTCGGCCAGTTCCTCGAACCTTTTGAGCGTGGCAGCATCTGGTTCCGGCGGATATGGCGTATGCAAAAGCTCGTCCAGCGTCGGATTTGGCA
>JAUMVQ010000059.1:5130-7886 GCA_030530085.1 Desulfovibrionaceae bacterium
AGGCTTAAGGCCGTTCTGCCTGCGCAGGACGTTGAATTCATCAACTGCCTTCTTAAATTCGCTTTCTGCCTGCTCCATCCCGGCAGGACGGTAGCCGGAAATGCGTTTGCTGAGCCGCTCCCGTATTCCCTTGATGTCAATGGCAGGCACTTTCAGGGCAATGTCCTGCCTGCCGTCAGCATCTGTCTCAATGCTGGCTGAGCCTTCAGCTGTGCCGGCAGCCTGAATGCCCCTTTTCTCAAGCTCGCCTTTCAGCCAGGCACGGATGTCCAGCCCCTGGCTCCTGGCCTTTGCCAGGGTTGGCGTGCTCCATTTTTCAGGCCAGGCAATGGGAAAGAGCTTCTTTTCCTTGTGACACATGGCAAGATTAGGCCACTTTTTGCAAAGCTCTTCTTCGCGCATGAGGCGCTGGGCTACGCTGAAGGCCGGGCTTTCTGGGGCAAGGCCGTCCTCTGAGGCTTCCTTGCCCAGAGGCGGCACAGGCCAGAAAACAAGGGGTGCCTCGTCCAGAGCCCTGCCTGCATCATCGCTTATGGCTGCATCCTTTCCTGTCACAAGCAGGATGGCAAAGAGATCGCCCGCTGCTGCATACATAAGCCAGGCTGTCAGCGGATCTTCTGCCACAAGGACGGGCTTGGGCCGTATGGCTCCTAGGATCTGGCAGCCGTCCTTTGAGCCTGGAACGTCAAAGCCGGCATCGCTATCATATGGCGCAAAGAAATCCGTAGCGTCTTCCTGAAGGGGACGGATATGCAGGGCTCTGCACTCATCCTTTGTAAAGAAGGGGACAACAAGCCCTGGCGGCAGGAGTATTTTGCCGTTTCCTTTGCGGGCAGCTTCCTGAGCCTCACCTTTGCCAAGGCAGAGATCCTCAGGGGAAAGCGCAATTGCTTCAGGCAGATAGGCAAGAAGGGCATGATGTATGTCGCTTTTGCGCAGGCCGCACTGCTCAAGCCTGGCGCAAAGCGCTTCTGCGGCAGGATCGCTGCTGGAAAGAAGGTGGAAGCGGCTCAGCAGGGAGAGAGCCTGCGAGCTCCAGGTCCTGCCGCTTAAAAGACTGTCCAGCTCATGCAGCTTTGCCTTGCCCTCATTCAGGCCCTTGTCTGCTTCTGATGGCTGGATGGCCTCAATAAGTCCTTCAGTCCGTTGTATTCCCGCAGCTAAGGCCCTGTCTCCTTCAGCCAGGAGCGCTTCTGCTTCCTTCAGGCTTGCCTCAGTCTGGTCCAGCCGGCCCAGCATGCCCTTAAGGGATGCCTTGAGGTCGTCAAAGTCATTAGGATGCACCTTGCAGGCTGCACCGTATTCCTTCTTGAGGTCCGCAAGCCTTTCAATGCCTTTTTCCAGGGACTCAAGGTTCTGGCTGACCATCGCCCTTGCATGAGAGATCATAGCCTGATGATCCGGCTGTATGGACGGAGCTTTCCCCAGAGCCTTGTCCGCAGAAAAATTCAGGTCTTCTTCCAGTGTCCTGACAGCTGCACTGGCGGATTCCAGGGCCGCAAGCGCTTCAGGGGGAATTGTGATCTTAGGTTTTTCAGGCTGGGGCGTGCGCTTTTTCTTTTCCTCAAGCCAGTATGCTATGTCAGTGAGTGGCGCATCCCTGTCCTCCACGACAGGCATGAGGGAAATAATGTCGCTGTACTCGTCATCCGCACAGGGAAGGACACAGCGGAAGATGGCACATCCTCGTTTTATGCCAGGGAAGAACCACACTGTTTCAAGGTGGGTCTGGGCTTCCTCAAAACGGCTTGCTTCAGCTTCCTGCTTCCTGAGTTCTTCCTCGGAAGGGGGACAGCCCGTCCCTGCTTTGGCAAGGCTTCTGGTGGCAAAGACGCGCACTCTTTTCCTGGGCAGGCGTCCGGCAAGCCTTGCCACGGAGGGATGCATATTTTCCAGCAGGAATTCCTCTCCGCCGGCAAAAAAGCCCTGTTCCCAGGCTGCTCCCTCGTTGTAGCCCATGGGCAGCCTTTGTGCGGGATCCGCCGTCATAAAAAATTCAGGATTGATATCGTCCGGAAATCCTGGCCAGGCTGTATTGAGCCAGTGTGTGTCATAGGTGCCTGCCAGAGCCAGCCTGGCAGGCCTGTCTGCCGTATTGGGCAAAAAGCTGGCCGGCCTTGGCCTTGAATAGGGCGAAGTCACCAGGGCCGCAGGATCTTCTGCCAGGGGGAGAGGCCGGCACATTCCGCCCCAGGGGGCAGGAATGGCCTCTGTCCCGATGCCTGCCGGATTGTCCGCAAAATCAGGACCGCCAAGGGCTGATTCCCAGGTCAGGGGAACGGATGTCACTGCCCTGGGATCGGATATGGCGGCCAAAGGCAGATCCTGCCAGTATCTAGGGCCGAAGACGGCCAGCCGGCGCGAGAGCGGGCCTGCCTTGAAGCTGGCATAGCCGCCCTGTTCCGGCTGCCTGGAAGGAGAATGCCAGGAGCCTGCAATAAGGACTTCCCCTCGCGGCTTTGGAAAGCCCTCATCCAGCACTGCATTCCCGAGTTCCTTGGTGCACTCATTCCAGAGGTCCTGTTCAGGAAGCGCCGTATCCGGCCTTTCCAGGGAAAAATAATGCAGGACAGCTACCTGCAGGTTCCATACGCCGCCTATGGCAAAGGGGGAAAAGGTGATTCCCGTTGTGTTGTCTTTCAGTATCTGCATGGCTTAGTCTATGATGCTTGTCCCGAAGGATTTTTTGTCTGTGCCGAAAAGGGCGACATTATTATCCACAGTGGAAGACTGTGAAGTAATAACCTGTTTGCAGT
>JAUMVQ010000059.1:7896-10288 GCA_030530085.1 Desulfovibrionaceae bacterium
ATAATTTGCTTGGCATCTCTCATGAGCTCATTAATTTCGTTGCTGACTGCCTTGTGATCCTGGGTGATGGTGTTCATTTCCTGAACGGTTTCAGTGACTGTATCGCATATATCGGTAGCTGCATTTGCCATTTCGGCGCATGTTGCAGAATTCTCTATTCGGTTTGCATTTACTTCAGTGGCCAGTGCATAGGTATCTGCAACATTTTCTATCATCATTATCTGACCGGCACTATTTTCCACTGCGGCCGCAATTTCTGCTGTCTTCTTTTTTATGGCGCTTATCTGCATTGTCTGCTCTTGCCCATTGACTATAGTTTTCTGGTAGGCAAGGACTGCGGCAGAAAAGAAAAAGCTTGCATTGGCAGCAAAGCTTGCTAATGAAACAGATAATGTGCTTGATGCGGCTACTACTGCTTTGCCAAAGCCGCCTGCTATAATCTCGGAACTGGCACCGGCAGTTATCTTTAAGTAGAAAAGAGCAGAAGTTGACAGGTTTAATCCCTTGATATCTGTAGACATATCTGATCCGCCTGGAAAGAGATGAATAAGAAGGCAGCCATGGGGCAGGCTGTGCCGGCAGTCCTGCCTGTTCGCCTATTTACATGTTGCTTATGCCGGAGGAAAGGGAGAAGGAACCTCCCTGCTCATTGTTTGATGTGACAACTGCGCTGCGCTGCTTGATGATTTCCTTGAGCTGGTTTTCCACTTCCTTAAGCTGGGCAATAGTTTTGTTCATATGATCTATCTGCTTTCTGGCCTTTTGGGTAAGGCTTGTTTTCTGCCGTTCTGTTTTGCTTTGCTTTTGCTGCGTTATTTTCATTTTGTCTGATACAAGCTGGCGTGTATTGTTTACCTCCTCCATCCGCTGTACCAGGATACTCGATTTGCCATATGCCATGTATGCAGCTGTGAAAGCATTGGCATTTTGAGTGACGGTTCTTATACTTTGCCTGCAGTCCCGGACTTGAGCTTTGCAGGAGGATACAGCCAGAGCTTTTATTGTGCCTTTTTTTTTGGTATGACTATATGATGTCTTGCTGATATCGACTTCGGAAGAGGCTTTCAGGTAGATTTCAACGCCGTCAGTAGAGGCAAAGGCAATGGGCAGTGCGTCAAACATGCAGATTGTTCCGCCAGTGCAGACAGCTTTTGCGCCAAGGATAATTTCGTTGGACTGCGTGCAGGAAATCTTCAGATACTTGTTGGAGACGATTTCAATGCTGGCGGCGCCACTTTCATACTTGTTTACTTTTACCATAATGCAAAACCGTATTGCTACATAAATGTATGCATGCCTGTCTCAGAGTTGTTCTGGGCAACAACTTTTTTATTTGCAACTGCAGCAGAAGAGTTTGTCTTTACCTCGTTAAGCAGATCTGCAACAACTTTTTTCAGATTGGCAAGCTCCTCTTTTTTCTGACAGACTTCAGTATAAAGGCTTAAGGTGCTTGCCTTGTCTGCTTCTACTTCCGTCTTGCGCTCGGCCATTGCGCTCTTCATACGTTCCATTTCCTGCAGATTTTCATCTATCAGGTTTAATGAACCTCTCACGGTTTCTTTGCTGGCACCCTCGTGCCGCACCTCAGCGGCTGTGCGTATGCTTTCTGCAATAATGTTGTTTTCGTCTGTAATCTCTCTGTACTCGGCAAGAAGCTGCTGAAAGTGGACTGTATCCTTCTTGACATAGTTTGAAACACTGTAGCCAGCGGTCAGCGCATAGCTGAAAGTGGCAACATTGTATGCTGCCTTGAAAGTGGCCCCCAGAACCGTTACCAGGCTGCCTCCGAGTACCAGGTTGCCCATGCTGGTGCCGTTTTCTCCTATATTGACCTGGGTTATATTGAGTGTTGCTGAAATGGCGGCATTTGCTTTGAGGGAAATCTTGAGGCCTTTTTTTGCCAACAGCACAACGCCCTTTTCAGGCTTGTATTCAATAGGTGCCATGTTTTGTATCCTTGACGGCCCTGGCGTGTGTCAGCCGGATGCAGCAGGCCGGGCTTTTTGCCCGCTTTTCCCTGATAACCCGTATGTCCCGGGCAGGTCTTGCCCGGTACTCTTTCTTACTCGGTAATCTTGATAAAGGACTGCTTGTCAGCTGAAGAGAGCAGGATATGGGAGCTGCCAGGGGTATCGTCCATGCTGAAATTCTGGCCGGTAGCGCTGGTCAGGTTGATCTGGGCGGCATTGGCATTGGTTGTGGGAGACGGCGTCATGGGATTGGGCACGGCACCGGCTATGACAGGCTGGTCAGGGTCGCCGTTGAGGAAGGTGATCAGAACTTCTGTTCCCTTGTGCAGAGGGGCATGAAAGCCCATGCCCTCGCCTGCATAGGGCTGCATCATGCGCACCCAGCAGGAGGCCTTGCCGCCGCCGCGCTGCGCCCTGTCAAA
>JAUMVQ010000309.1 GCA_030530085.1 Desulfovibrionaceae bacterium
AGTCCATGGAGTACATCAACCGCTACCTGCGCCGCGCCGTGGCAAACGGAAATGACGCTGAGGCCCGCGAAGGCATGTGCTACGCCCAGTACCTGGCCGGCATGGCCTTCAACAACGCTTCTCTTGGTCACGTGCACGCTATGGCCCACCAGCTTGGCGGCTTCTACAACCTGCCCCATGGCGAATGCAACGCCATCCTGCTGCCCTACGTCTGCGAATACAACCGTATTTCCAGCCGTCGCCGCTTCGGACGCATTGCTTCCCTGTTGGGCGAACTGACCAAGGGCAAGACCGCCGATGAGGCTTCCCGCCTCGCTATTGCTGCCATCCGCACGCTGTCCCAGGATGTGGACATTCCTGCCAGCATCTCCGAATGTGCCGCCCACTACGGCGTCAAGGTTGACAAGAAGGATATCCCCATCATGACCGCCAACGCCCAGAAGGACGCCTGCGGCCTGACCAACCCCCGCAAGATGACCGATGCTGCCGTGTCCGCCATCTACGAGAAGGCTTTCTAGGAAAGAGCAGTACTGCTGAGCCCGGGATTCATCCCGCAGGCTGAACAGAACATATTATTTAAGGGCAGACGGATATTCCGCCTGCCCTTTTTCCTGTCCTTTTGAGTTTTGCAGGGGATCTTTCTTGCTTTATGCAATGCGGAAAGGTCTACAGAGATGAGAATGTTATGGAGAGGGTCACACTGTTGCCGTTGCAACTATGGTGGCAGCAACGGGAGGAAGAATACAGGCTGGCGCCTGGCATTTGCCCTATGTGCTAACGTCTCTCATTCTTTTGTGTTTTTCGTGAAGATGCCGCTGTTTGTAGTTATATTCCATATAACGGAATATGTGTTGGGTATTTTCAGATAGAGGCATCAGTACAGCAAAACCAGGCAGCATGCAGGAGTTTTTGCGGGCATCTGGCAAGGAGGTACCTGCCGTTGTTTTGTCCTTCTGCCTGGGCAGTAATGCTGGCAGCTGAGGCCTGCATCAGGCATAAGCCATGCAGCTCTCTGATGAGCCTGGCTGACGGGAGCTATGAATCGGCTGATGGAGCAACACTCTATTTGATTGACTTAAAACTCAAAAGGGAACTATGTTTACCGTATTGGGTTGTTCAAATTTTTTGCGGCGAGTAGTTGTAAACGGCAAAACAGGCTGTATGGAAAAATATCCATGCCTACGGTTGTCGGGGAAAAGTTTTGTAGTGCTGTTATAGAATGCGCTTTGGATGCCTAGGAAGGTATCAAGAGCTTTCTTTCAAAGGTTTTATAAAAAATAAATAGAATATTGAAAAATATTTTAATATAATAGGACTATAGCATATGAAAATTACGAAGAGAGTGCTCAACTTTGATTTGGTGCTTGATGGTGAGAAGATAAACTCACTGGATGAGTTGCGTGGGCATCCGTCAACTGAGCTCCTTGAACTGCAGAAGGATGGACGTCTGTCACGCTGGTTGCGCGCCCATGGCGGTGCAAGCGAGGCCGATAAACTCTGCGAAATGTCCCTCTCCGGGAACACGGCACGTGATTTATACGTAATTTGTCAGGTGTTAGCCATTGATGTTGAACTGGAAGATATTATTGATGCCCTAAAAGATGAAAGTTCAAAAGATTCTGTTCACTCTGATGACAGCGTGGAGGAGGCCAGCCTTCGTTCAGACCAG
>JAUMVQ010000060.1 GCA_030530085.1 Desulfovibrionaceae bacterium
TCTTGTACATGATAAACTCCTACAGGAAGCCCCTTTCAAGAAGAAATTCCCTGGTGATGTTCGATGTTGTGCTTTGTTCCTTTGCGGCCGGGAACGACAAGGGGGCCGATCCCAGAGAGAGGCAGCGGCGCACGTATTTGCCGAGGACGTCTGTCTCCATGTTCACGAGGACGCCAGGCTTCCAGTAGCGCATGCTGGTGCGCATCTGCGTGTCGGGGATGATGTTTACAGTGAGCCAGTCGTCCCCGCAGGCATTGATGGTGAGGCTTATGCCGTCCAGGGCAACGGATCCCTTGGTGATGACTTCGCCGGCAAATTCCTTGGGGAACGAGAAGCGGCAGGCAAGGGAAAGCCCTGCCTCATCCACGCTCTCTACTTTTGCCAGGCAGTCTACATGCCCTGCCACAATATGGCCGCCCAGGCGGTCGCCAACCCTCATGGCCCTCTCCAGGTTGACTATGGTTCCCTGCCTTAGGGAACCAAGCGTTGTCCTGTGTATGGTTTCGCCTGAGGCATAGGCAGTAAAATAGTCCTTGCCGTGCTTTTCCACGGAAAGGCAGGTCCCGTTGACGGCAATAGATTCCCCGTCAGTCACGTCGTCCAGCGTAAAGTCTGGCATGATGGTGAAATGCCTTTCATCGCCATGCGGGACACTGGCGGCAATGCGGCCGGTTGCCTGTATAAGTCCTGTAAACATGGGCTAGCTCTGCCTTGAGTCGCTTGGAGCCCACAGAAAATCGCTGCAGCTGCCGGAAAGCTCGCCCAAGGAGGGCGCATACCAGGCATTTTCAGGCACCCAGGTCATGGCCAGGTCATGGCCGACGCTTCTTGTTCCTATGTGGCGCAGCTTCAGCATCTCGTCCAGCGTTTCCGGCGTGCGGCCGTCAAAAAGAGCCCTGCCCTGGTTGTCGCCCAGGATGCTTGTTGCCATGTGCAGGTAGAAGAGATCGCACAGGCCGGATTCCATAAGCAGAAGCCCCAGCCTGCCGCCGCCCTCGCAGAGAATGTAGGGAATTTTTTCAGGATTGAGGGCGCTTAATATGGAACGCAGATGTTCTTCGCCAGGTGCATCCTCGGCACAGCTGCTGGTGAGAATGGTGCATCCCTTGTCCTGCAGTTTTTTTGCCCTGTCGCTTTTGGCCACATCCTGGGGCACGAGGAAGGTTGTGGCATCGGGGCGCCTTTGCAAGAGATGGCAGTCTGCATCGGGCTCTGGCAGGTTTTGCGTAAAGACAAAGGCCTTGGGCTGGCGACCGCCGGCATACACGCCCCTGGCCGTGAGCTCGGGATCATCGCTGCGGAAGGTGGATCCCCCGACCATTATGGCTCCGCCTGCGCGCCCTATGCCGCTGCGCATGCAGTGCACTTCGCTGCGTATCTTGTCGCCTGTAATCCAGCGCGAGACGCCGGTGCGCGTGGCTATGCGCCCGTCCAGGGTGGAGGCCAGCTTGAGCATCACAAAGGGTCTTTTCTGCTCAAGCCAGGTGAGGTAGTCGGCAGCAAGCAGGCGGCATTCCGGTTCAAGCACGCCCTCAATGACATCGACCCCTGCCTGGCGCAGGCGCTCGGCGCCGCCAGTGGCCTTGGGGTTGGGATCAGAGGCTCCGATGACAACACGGGTGATGCCGGCCTTGATAAGTGCTTCGGAACAGGGCCCGGTCCTGCCCTGGTGATTGCAGGGCTCAAGCGTCACCACCATGGTCATGCCCCTGGTGGAGATGCATTTGCTGCGTGCGTCTTCCAGGCAGGCTATCTCGGCATGGGGACCGCCTGCCCTGGCATGATGCCCCCTGGCTACCACGCAGCCGTCGTGCAGAAGCACAGCGCCCACCGTGGGATTGGGAGTGGTGTCAAAGCGGCCCTTGCCGGCTTCCAGTATGGCCTCTCTCATGGGGCCTTCAAAACGCTTAGTGCTCATGGGCAAACCTCTGTGGGCAGGACTTGCAGGATGACGGGATGACGATATCGTTCCGGTTACTGTGCGGAGTCCGGCAATATGGCAAGGGGCTTGGGAATTTCCATTTTGACAAGCCTGACGCCTGCCTGATCCAGCATTTCCTGGGACATTTTGTCCGGATAGCTTTCACAGTAGTAAATAGTTGTCACACCACAGTTGATAAGCATCTTTGAACAGAGAATGCAGGGATGCGTGGTGCAGTAAATTTCAGCCCCGGCAATGGAGACGCCGCTGACTGCGGCCTGTATGATGACATTTTGTTCTGCATGCAGGGCGCGGCACAGCTCATGACGCTCGCCTGAAGGCACGCCCAGCTTTTCGCGCAGGCATCCTGTCTCAAGGCAGTGGGGCACGTTGGCAGGCGCACCGTTATAGCCTGTGGCCAGGATGCGCTTGTTCTTGACCAGCACGCATCCCACCATCCTTCTGAGGCATGTGGATCTTGACCTCACCAGGTAGGCAATATGCATGAAGTAGTCCTGCCAGGGGAGTCTCTGCTGTGCGGAATTGTTCATATTCATGCAGGTAAGATACACGTTGCAAGGGCTATATTCAAGAGAGCGCAGGCCTGCGGCAAAGACAAAATAGGCGAAGGAAAAGCCGTCTGGCATGAAAAGAGGGCGGAAGGATTTGTCCTTCCGCCCGTATACATGGTCCATGAGCTTGCAAGAAGCTCATGAAAGAAATGCAGCCCGGATTTTACCAGGTGAAAATGGGGAAGGATCTGGCGAACTCTTCCACTTCCACGCGCACCTTCTTGATGGTTTCCTCGTCCTTGACGTTGTCAAGAACCCTGGTGATGAAACCGCCGACAGTGCGCATGTCGTCTTCCTTCATGCCCCTGGTTGTCAGGGCAGCGGTGCCAATGCGGATGCCGCTGGTGATAAAGGGAGACCTGGTCTCGAAGGGAACGGTATTCTTGTTGACGGTGATGCCGGCTGCATCCAGTGCAATTTCGGCATCCTTGCCGGTGAAGTCCTTCTCGCTGAGGTCCATGAGCATGAGGTGGTTGTCCGTGCCGCCGCTGACAAGCTTGTAGCCGCCGTCCATGAGTACGGAAGCCAGCACCTGGGCGTTTTTGACAACCTGGGCAGCATAGGTCTTGAAGCCGGGGCGCAGGGCCTCGCCGAAGGCTACGGCCTTGGCTGCGATGACGTGCATGAGAGGTCCGCCCTGGATGCCGGGGAAGATCTGGCTGTTGATGGTCTTGGCCATATCCTCGCTGGAGAGAATCATGCCGCCGCGGGGACCGCGCAAGGTCTTGTGCGTGGTCGTGGTGGTGATGTGGGCATACTGGATGGGTGAGGGATGGAGGCCAGCAGCCACAAGGCCGGCAATATGGGCCATGTCAATCATAAGCTTGGCGCCCACTTCATCGGCAATGGCGCGCATGCGGGCAAAGTCGATAACGCGGGGATAGGCAGAGGCGCCGCCCACTATGACCTGGGGATGCACCTTGCGGGCAGTCTCGGCCAGCTCGTCGTAGTCAATAAAGCCGTCCCTGCCTACGCCGTAGGATTCCACGTGGAAGAGGCGTCCTGAGAAGTTGACAGGAGATCCGTGCGTCAGATGGCCGCCGTGGGAGAGATTCATGCCAAGGATGGTGTCGCCTGGCTTGATAAGGGCAAAGTAGGAAGCCATGTTGGCCTGGGAGCCGGAGTGGGGCTGGACATTGGCGTAGCCGCAGCCAAAGAGTTCCTTGGCACGCTCAATGGCCAGTGTCTCCACCTTGTCAACAAATTCGCATCCGCCGTAGTAGCGGTGTCCGGGATAGCCTTCCGCATATTTGTGGGTGAGGCAGGAACCCTGGGCCTGGCGGACTGCGGCAGAGACAAAGTTCTCTGAGGCAATAAGTTCAAGCTTGCTGACCTGGCGGTCGCTTTCCTGGCAGATGGCGCCGGCCACCGCAGGATCCTGAAAAAGAATCTCGTCCACTATTGTGTCCTCCTGAAGGAAAGCAAAAAAGCAATCTGATCCTGTTTTGCACAAGAGTCAGATTGCCGGGAAAATTGTGTTGTTCTGGAATAGTTCAGCTCCAGAAAGGTAGTTGCCTTATCCGACCCACTTCTTCATCACGATGCTGGCATTGGTACCGCCAAAACCGAATGAATTGCACAGGGCGTATTCGCAGGCGATATGGGCAGCCTTGTTGGGCGTGTAGTCCAGATCGCATTCTGGATCGGGGTGTTCCAGGTTCACTGTGGGCGGCAGGATGTCATTTTGCAGTGCTAAGGCCGTGAAGCACGCTTCCACGCCGCCGGCAGCACCGAGAAGGTGGCCTGTCATGGACTTGGTGGCGGAAATGTGCAGGTTTTTGGCATGTGCGCCAAACACGGACTTTAAGGCACGTGTTTCAATGATGTCGCCAAGCTTGGTGGACGTGGCGTGGGGGTTGATATGGGTGACGGCCTCGGGAGCAAGTCCTGCATCTGTCAGGGCGTTGCGCATGGCCCATTCCATGCCGGCACCTGAGGGATCGGGAGCCGTAATGTGGTAGGCATCGCAGGAAGAGCCGTAGCCGATAACTTCTGCGTAGATCTTGGCACCGCGTGCTTGTGCGTCGTCAAGACGCTCAAGCATGAGCAGGCCGCAGCCTTCGCCGATGACAAAGCCGTCGCGATCTATGTCAAAGGGACGCGAGGCCCTGTGAGGCGTGTCGTTGAAATTGGTGGAGAGCGCCTTCATGGCCGTGAAGCCGGAAACGCCCAGGGGGCAGACAGTGGATTCCACGCCGCCCGTGATGCAGGCGCGTACACGGCCCATCACAATTTCTGTGTAGGCAGTGCCTAAGGCATGCGTAGCAGAGGCGCAGGCCGTGGTGGTCACCATGTTGGTGCCCTTGATGCCGTATTTGAGGGCAATCTGTCCAGGTCCCATGTTGGAAATAATCATGGGAATGAGGAACGGGGAAATTTTGTTGGGACCGGACTTCAGGAGCTTTTCCTTGAAGTCTTCTATGGTCTTCAGCCCGCCAATGCCCACGCCTATGATGGTGGCTATGGAACGTTCATTCTCAGGAGTGACCTTGTACCCCGAGTCTTCCATGAGCATGGTGCCTGTGGCTGCTGCAAGCTGCGTAAAACGATCCATGTGGCGGGCCTCTTTGGCCGACACATACTTGGTGGGATCGAAGTCTTTTACTTCACCGGCAACCTTAGAAGCATACTCTGCTGGATCAAAAAGGGTAATAGGTCCAAGACCGGACTCACCTGCTACAAGGCGTTCCCAGGTGGTTGCCATGTCATGGCCAAGAGGTGTCAGAGCGGCAAGGCCGGTGATAACGACGCGAGGGCGTGCCATAATGCCTCCTTGAGAAAATTTGACATTCTCCCTGCGTACAAAACAGGGATTCCTGGTTCAAAGAGCGCACAGGCAAAAAACCTGACCGGCTCTCCCCAGGCATAGATTCCCGTGTGTCACACGGTATCGCCTAATGAGCGCATGCCAATTTTTCAACTACTAGCATATGTATCAGAAGAGTACAACAGAACAGCTTCTTCGCATATATGGCGCAAGCCCTCTCTCTTCAGCTGCAGTTTTTCTTGGCCGGGAAAGAAAAAACAAACTGAGGGACAGATCTTGCGAGCTGCCCCTCAGTACAAAAAAAAATGGAACTAGGCCTTCTTTTCTTCGATGTAGCTGATGGCGTCCTGCACCTTCTGCATCTTCTGGGCGTCGTCATCGGCGATTTCGATGTCGAACTCTTCTTCCATGGCCATGATCAGCTCGGTGAGGTCGAGGGAGTCAGCGCCGAGGTCCTCGATGAAGGAAGCTTCGGGCTTGACTTCGTCAGCGGAAACACCCAGCTGGTCAACGATGATTTTGGTAACTTTTTCAGAAACTTCAGACATGATATCCTCCAAGGGGGGTAATGGTTATATTCCTGAGTAATTTTGTACTGGGCTATTGATGCCTAGCAGTACATGCCGCCATTGACAGCCAGAATCTGTCCGGTGATATATGCGGCTTTGGGCGAGGCCAGGAAAGCAACGGCCTGCGCCACATCCTGGGCAGTCCCAAGACGTTTCAGCGGAATGGCCTCAGCGTACTGGGCACGCTGTTCTTCGGACAAGACCGCTGTCATTTCTGTTTCGATAAAGCCGGGAGCCACCGCATTGACGCGGATGCCGCGCTGGGCAAGTTCCTTGGCATTGGACTTGGTCAGGCCGATAATGCCTGCCTTGCTGGCGGCATAGTTGGCCTGGCCGGCATTGCCCATCTGGCCGACAACAGAAGAAATATTAATAATGCAGCCAGTGCGCTTTTTGGCCATGATCTTGGCTGCTTCGCGTGATGCCACAAATGTTCCGCGCAGGTTGACATTGATAACTGCGTCAAAGTCGTCATCCTTCATGCGGATAAGGAAACCGTCCTTGGTGATGCCGGCATTGTTGACAAGGCAGGCCAGATTGACCTTGTCCTTGACATTGTCGCGGAAGAAGGCGCAGACGGCATCGGCGTCGCTCACATTAAGGCAGGTGCAGGCAGCCTGGGCGCCCTTGGCCCTGAGTTCTGCAACAACTGCTTCTGCCTCCTGAGGGCGGCTTACATAAGTGAGCAGGATTTGGTAGCCATCGTCAGCCAGAGCTTCGGCAATGGCACGGCCTATACCGCGTGAACCGCCGGTTACCACAGCTGTGGGGGTAGTTGGGGAAAGCGTATTCAAAACTGGCTCCAGTACGGTTAATAGTTCGGGGAAAATGTATTAAAAACGCAACAATGCCCCGCCCCATGTCAGGCCGGAACCAAATGCTGTTGTCAGCACCAGGCTGCCGGGCTGTATCCTGTCCTGGTCAAAGGCCTCGGACAGGGCAATGGGAATGGAGGCAGAAGAAGTATTACCGTATTGTGCAAGATTGGTGAAGACTCGGTCTTCAGAAATTTTCAGGCGCTCGCCTACTGCCTGTATGATGCGGATGTTGGCCTGATGGGCAACAAGCAGGTCCACATCGCTGATATCATAGCCGTTGCGGTCAAGCAGCTCATGGCAGATGGCGCTCATGTTGCGCACGGCAAACTTGTACGTTTCACGGCCCATCATGCGGATAAAGTAGCAGCTGTCCACCGGATCGCCTTTCTGATAGGCGCAGGCTGTTCCGCCGCCGACTACGATAAGTTCCCTGCCGTCGCCGTCGCTCAGGCACTGTATGTCTTCCAGCTTTGCCAGGGCATTTTCAGCCTCTGCCGTAATGACCAGCGCTCCGGCACCATCGCCGAACAGCACGCAGGTGGTGCGGTCCTGCCAGTCCACGCGCCGTGTCAGCACCTCGGCACACACAAGAAGAATCTTGGCCTTGGGATCGGCACAGAGGAAGCTTCTGCAGATGGAGAGGCCGTAGATGAAACCCGAACAGGCCGCAGAGAAGTCAAAGGACATCACATGGCCTGCGCCCACGTTGGAGGCAACCATGCAGGCCACGCTGGGAGAAAGATTGTCCTGCGTGCCGGTTGCAACTATGACATGGGTCAGTTCGGAGGCATCCATGCCGGCATTTTTCAGTGCCTTCAGCGCAGCCTTTGTAGCCAGGTCAGAGGTATTTTCTCCGGCCCCGGCCACATGACGCTGGCTTATACCGGTCCTTGTCCTGATCCACTCATCGTTGGTGTCAACGATTTTGCTCAGATCGTCATTACTCAGGACTTTTTCAGGCGTATGAAAAGCCAGCGAATGAATATAGAGGTCTGTCATCTTCCGGAGCACCTGGTTAGTTGGATCGTGAGAAGCGGGTCAGCTCCTCATTGGCAAGAATGGTTTCGGCCAGCCTTTCGACTGTCTTTTTGCGGACAAAGGTGCCGGCCATGCGTATGGCGTTGGTCATGGCCAGGCTGTTGGAACGGCCATGGCAGACGATGGCAAGGTTTTTGAGCCCCAGCAGGGGGGCGCCGCCGTATTCGGCGTAGTCAATGGTCTTGCGGAAGCTCTTGAAGGCTCCCTTGGCGAGAAGGGCGCCCAGCATGGCCGGGATGGAGCTCTTGAAGCAGCGCTTGAGCATGTGCGTCAGGGACTTGGCCATACCCTCGCTCATCTTGACGACGATATTGCCTACAAAGCCGTCACACACAATGACATCCAGATCGCCGGTAAAAATGTCACGGCCCTCGGCGTTGCCCATGAAGTTAAGGTTTTTGGCGCCCTTCAAAAGGTCAAAGGCTTCCTTGACCTGTGAATTGCCCTTGCCTTCTTCCTCGCCGATTGAAAGGATGCTCACCCTGGGCGATTCGTAATTCAGAATGTCGCGGGCAAAGGCATCCCCCATCAGGCCGAACTGAAAGAGGTGATAGGGACGGCAGTCAACGTTGGCACCTGCGTCCAGCAGGACAACTGGCGTCCTCTCCGTGGGTAGCATGGTGCACAGGGCCGGCCTTTCCACGCCTTTGAGGCGGCCTATGATAAACATGCCGCAGGCTACGGCTGCACCGGAATGCCCTGCTGAGACAACGGCATCGGCAACATGGTCCTTTACCAGGCGGCAGCCAATCTGAATGGACGACTTTTTTTTGCGGCGCAAAACATCGGCAGGGTGCTCGTTCATGAGCACTACTTCCTCTGCATGGACAATATCAAAATCAACGCCGTCAAGATTCGATTTGGCAAGGACAGCCTCGATACGGGGCGTGTCTCCCACCAAAAGGACCTTAAGATTGTCCGTTCTCGATGCCTCAAGGGCACCGGGAACAAGGACAGACGGACCGAAATCGCCGCCCATGGCGTCAACTGCTATGATAGGCCGCTCGCTCATTTGTGCGTGCTCCAGGCAAGGACTTTTTCAGCAGGCGCTTTCATATTGCAAGCAATGCTTTACATGAAGGCCTGCCGCAAGATCCTGCTGCAGTTTGTCCAGACCAGCCGTGCCGGCTGTTTGGTCGGCACGGCGATACAGCTTACTCTGCTGCCTTGGCTTCGACACCGAGAACGGTGTTCAGTCCCTGGTAGTCAGAAGGCATTTCATGCCCGTTGTAGGTCTTGCAGGAAGGGCAGATGCAGTGAGGCAGAGTGGGCTCGCCGCAGGAGCAAAAGATAACGGAAGGAGTGGCCACGTGGTCGTGGGAACGGCGCATGCCCTTGCGGGAGCGGGACTTTTTATTCTGCTGAACAGCCATTGGAGAAACTCCTGATACTATTATTCTTTCCTGGCAGGCCCTTAAAAAAGGGCGCATGGCAGGCGAAGTATAAACGCAAAAGAGAGGGTAAAAACAGAGAGCCCTGAAATACAGGGGCTTTTCAAAGGAGAAAGCAATACCAGAAAGTACCTGCCCTGTCTATTGTTTTTCTACCTTCAGATTTCTGAGGACAGCGAGCCTGGGATCGCCTTCATCATCGGGGCAGGAGCAGGGGCCCTTGTTGAGATCTGCTCCGCAGCGGGGGCAGAGCCCCTTGCAGTCAGGCTTGCAGAGCAGGTTGGAGGGGAGTGCCAGCGCAAACTGTTCCCAGGCAATGGCCGGCAAGTCCAGCATGAGGGCGCCATGCTCGAAAAGTATATGGTCATCCCCTTCCTGAAACTGCGCGGGATCCGCAGTTTCCTCATCATCGGGACGCTGGGCATAGTCCTCAAAGGCCTCGTCTATCCGGACAGGCGTGTCGTTTGCACAGCGGCAGCAGGGGACGATGCAGTCAGCGGCAATATGTCCGCGAAGGAGCCAGCCTTCATCCATGGGAAGAACCGTTATCTCCATCTGCGGAGTACTTGTCAGGCGGCAGTCCATGTGAAATTCGGAGAGGCACTGCTCAAAAAAGCCGGCATCATCCATAAGGAAGCTTTTTCCTTCCGGAGGAATGTCGCGCAGGGGAATATGAAAACGATTTTTTGTGGGCATGGGAGTTCCTCTTCGGAATGCACCTCGCCCGGGGACATTTTCAGCAGGACAGCAAAAACGATGCCCCGGACGACAAATGATATGTCAGGCACAAAAGACTGTGTGCCGTATCTTACAATGAGGAAAAAAGCAGCAGAAGTGCCATGCTGACAAAGAGAACGGCACAGGCCTTGTTGAGAATGAGCTGCCCTCTGGCTGTCTGGTTAAAGCGGGCAAAGATACGTCCGGCAAGGAAAGAGACAGTAGTGAAGGCAATGGCTGTGGCCAGCATGAAGATAAGTCCCAGCTGGAAGCACTGTATCCCTATGCTGCCCAATTCCGGCTTGCAGAACTGGGGAAGCAGGGCCAGGAAGAACATGGTCACCTTGGGATTGCTGATATTCATGATGATGCCGCGGCAGAAGAGGGTGCGGTATCC
>JAUMVQ010000310.1 GCA_030530085.1 Desulfovibrionaceae bacterium
TGGCCGGCATGCTTGTGGGCGACTTTAACGGCGACCGCAGGAATGAAATAGCCATACTTGGCGAACACGACATCTCTATCTGGACCTGGCCCGGCCAGGGACAGCGCATGAAGGAGCTCGGCCGCCAGAAAGTTACTGCCTCCAATACAAACTTCAGCTTCCGCAGTATCGATCTGAACCACGACGGCACGCTGGATCTGGTTGTCTGCACCTACAATGAAGAAGACAACAGGCCCTACACCTACTTCTATACCTTCAAGGGCAACCAGTTCCGCGAAGTGGCCAAGCGTTCTCCCAACTTCATCTCTGTAGCCAAGATTCCTCCCTACTACACGCCTACCCTGATTGGCATGGGCTGGGATTCCGTCCGCCTCTTCTCACCCGGCGTGCGCGTTGCCGAGCGCAGCGGCGACAGCTATGTCCTGGGCCGCAAGCTGGATCTGCCCAAGGACGCCAACTGCTTCAACTTCACCTATATTGCTCCCGGCAAAAACACTCAGGCACAGCTGGTCGTGCTGACTGCCGATGAGCGCATCAAGCTCTACCAGGGCGGCAGCAACACCCTCATCCATACCACCATGGAGCGCTTCTCCGGCTCTGCCGTCGGCATGGATCACTACAAGTCCATGCCTGGCCTGGGCGTTGATAAAAGCACGCAGCTTCCCAGCAAGTACTACGCTCCCATGCCCCTCGTGACAGCCGATATCGGCAACATTGGCGAGCCCGTCCTGCTGGTCAACAAGCCCATTTCCACGGCTTCCCAGATTTTTGACCGCTACCGCTATTTCCCGCAGGGCGAAGTACATGCCCTCTTCTGGGACGGCGTAGGCCTTGCCCTCAAGTGGAAGACCAGGCGTATCCGCGGCTCTGTCGCAGCCATCGATCTGGCTGACGTGGACAACAACGGCACGCTGGACCTCGTTGTCGGCCTCAACACCTCTCCTGATCTCGGCATAGGCTCAAGGCAGTGCATGATTGTGGCCTATCCTCTTGACGTGAAGGCCATGGATCCCAACACAAAGCCCGACATGAGCGACTTTGAAGTGAATCCCAACTACTAGTTTTTTTTTGCAGGGTACTCCGGAAGGCCTCCTTCACGGAGTACCATTTTTCTGCCCGTCTCCAGGACAGGACACGCTGCAATAAGAACGGGTGTACGAGGCCGCTTGTAAGCGGTTTTTTTGTATAAAACGGCATCCATTAGGAACTTGCGGCATCCTGTCCCAAAATCCCGGGATATCTGCAGAAGGGAAAATACCAGGCAGGACAAGCAGACTCTCTTCCATGGAGATTAACTATGCGCATATTAGTCATCGGCTCCGGAGGCAGGGAACACTCTCTGGTCTGGAAGCTGGCACAAAGCCCCAAAGTATCTGAAATTATCGTTGCCCCCGGCAATGGCGGCATGGAAATGGCAGGCGTCCGCACTGTTCCCGTGCCGGCTGACGACATTTCCGGCTTATGCAGGCTTGCAAGGAAGGAAAAGGTAGATCTGGTCATTCCTGGCCCGGAACTTCCCCTCACCGAAGGCATTGTCGATGCCATGGATGTCCTGGGCATAGCATGCTTTGGCCCTGACCGCTTCTGTGCACGCATGGAAGGCAGCAAGCTCTTTGCCAAGCAGACCATGGAAAA
>JAUMVQ010000061.1 GCA_030530085.1 Desulfovibrionaceae bacterium
TGGCATCATTGCAAGCACCTTCCCGGGACTGCCTTGGGGCATTGCTTTCCCTGGCAGGATGCTGCCCGTCCTTATGACCATCCTTCTGGCCGTCCTTCTGCTGGGGCTTCTGGGCATGGGCTTCTGCCGGACTTCCCTGCTGCCCGTCATACCTTGTCGGGGAAAGCGCCTTCCACTCGTCTAAGGAAAACTTCATTTCCTCGTTGTTTTCGTCTAATGCCGTGACGCTGTTGTAGAACATATTGGTGCGCACGACCTTGAATATGCCCTTGGGCGTTGTATAGCGCTTGCCCTGCCTTGGCGACTCGGAATGAAATTTCTCATAGCTTTCCTGCTCATAGGCAAGGCAGCACAGGAGCCTGCCGCAGATGCCGGACACCTTGGCAGGATTGAGAAAGATGTTCTGCTCCTTGGCCATGCGTATGGTAACAGGCGCAAACTGGTGCAGGTAGCGGCAGCAGCAGCACATGCGGCCGCAGTTGCCCACAGCCCCTGTCATCTGGGTCTCGTGCCTGACGCCTATCTGGCGGAACTCTATGCGCACCCTGTACTCATGGACAAGGTCCTTGACCAGCTCGCGGAAGTCAATGCGCGAATTGGACGTAAAGTAGAAGATGATCTTGCTGCGATCATAATAGACTTCCACGTCCACCAGCTTCATATCCAGGCTGCGCTGCTGCACCTTTTCCTTCCAGAATGCGCCTGCCTGCAAGGCCAGCTCGTCATTGGCCCTGATCTGCTCCCGGTCTGCTTCCCCTACGGCACGCAACACCACAGGCACAACCTCGCCTGCGCCCTCAGGGGCTGCTTCATGCGGGCCGGAGATAACCTTTGCCAGAACCTGGCCCTGATCCAGGTCAGCAATAACCTCTGTCTTCAGAGGAAGCGTCTCCGTACTCTGAAAGTACTGAACCTGGACAAGTTTATGGAAGCTGAGGCCGATGATGGGCATAGTGATATTCGCCTTGAAACAGAGGATAAAATGGTGGTTTCTTTTCGCCCACGACTGTCTTTTTGTCAATGTATGATCAGGGGCGTCTGCCTGCCTCCTGCATCGGGGAAGCCATCAGCCTTCAGAGGCTTTTTGCCTTCATTCCATGCCTTATTTCATGCACTATGGCACTCTTGCTTATGCCGCCATAAGCCGTGTATACTTTGCCACATAGTTCAGGCATAATGCCGCATAAAGCAGGCCTTGCAAGCCATACGGCAGGCCGGCTTTTTTTCCGCAAAAGATAAGGAACAAAACATCCATGACGACAAAAAATCTCCTTAATATTGATACCACCATTTCCACCTTAGGTCCCTGCAAGATAGAGTCTCCCCTTGCCTACAGGGTCTGGGCAGACGATCAGAAAACGCCCATCATTGCAGACAGCAATCTCTGTGCGCAGATCCAGGAACCCTTCATGCTGGACTTTGAGACAGCAGGACCGCGCAGGCACATCTATTTTGACTCCTTCCAGGCCAAGGCTGCCATCGTCACCTGCGGCGGCCTCTGTCCGGGCCTTAACGATGTCATCAGGGCCATCGTCATGGAAGCCCATCACGGCTACAACATGGCGGCAACCATAGGCATACGCTACGGCCTGCAGGGCTTTATTCCCAAATACCGCTACCGCCACAAGGAACTGACCTGCGAAAACGTCAAGGACATCCACATGTTCGGCGGCACGGTTTTGGGCTCCTCGCGCGGGCCCCAGGAACCGTCCGAGATTGTGGACACCCTTGAGCGCAACAATATCTGCATGCTCTTCATCATAGGCGGCGACGGCACCATGCGCGCCGGCAAGGCCATCTACGATGAAATCTGCCGCCGCAACCTCAAGATTGCAGTCGTGGGCATCCCCAAGACCATTGACAACGACATCAGCTTTATCCCGCAGTCCTTCGGCTTTGAGACAGCCGTCTCCAAGGCAACGGAGGCCATAAGCTGCGCCCATATAGAAGCCATGGGCGTGCCCAACGGCATTGGCATCGTCAATGTCATGGGCCGCGACTCAGGCTTTATCGCAGCCCTGGCAACCCTGGCCATGAAGGAAGTCAACTTTGTGCTCGTTCCGGAAGCGGCCTTTACGCTTGAGGGCGAAGGCGGCCTTCTGCCTGCCCTGGAAGAACGCCTGCGCGACAGGGGGCATGCCGTCATCGTGGTGGCAGAAGGGGCCGGCCAGCACCTGCTTCCGAAAACAGAGGGCACGGATGCCTCGGGCAACAAGATACTGGGCGACATCGGCTCCTTCTTAAAGCAGCGCATCAAGGAATACTTCAAGGAAAGAAACCTGGAGACTGCCATAAAGTACATTGACCCCAGCTACATCATCCGCTCTGTCCCTGCCATGGCCAACGACAAGGTCTATTGCGGCTTTTTGGGACAGTATGCCGTGCATGCTGCCATGGCTGGCAGGACAGGCGTAGTCATTGCCAAGATACAGGACAGGTACGTCCACCTGCCCATAGACCTGGTTACCCGCGAACGCCGCCATCTCAACCTCAGATCGGAAATATGGCGTGCCGTGCTTGAGTCCACAGGACAGGGCATGCTCAAGGGCATGCAGGGGTAATTTTTCCCAACAAAAAATAAAACAGACGGTTCCCTCCCCTTCAAGAGCAGTTATATTGCATACATGCATACCAGCAGCAAAAAGGGAGAGGGAACCGTTCTGCATGCCTTAAAAACAGAACAGACGGCATCCATTGACCCCGTGACCCAATACCCCGCAGCGGAGAAAACTATGCCCGGAATGACGCAAATCAAGGCCTCGGCCGGTTCAGGAAAAACCTATACGCTGACCAGATCCTTTCTTGAGACCCTCGCAGCCTGCAACAAGACAGAGGATGCCTGCGACTGGCGCAGCATCATGGCCATCACCTTCACCAATGCCGCAGCCCAGGAAATGCAGGATCGCGTCCTGCTTATGCTCAAGCAGGCAGCCCTCGGCCTTGAAAAAAACGCCCTCATGACGCAGAGGGAGGCAGACCGCTGGATTGAGCGCATTTTGCGTGACAGGGCAAGCCTCAATATCTCCACCATAGACTCCCTGCTCTGCCTGCTAGTGCGCATGTCAGCACTATCATTAGGCATTCCCCCGGACTTTACCCCTGCCTTTGCCACAGAGGACATCCTGAAAATATACTGGGAGCAGTTTTCCAATGAGGCCTGGCTTGGCAGCCAGGAGGCACAGAACCTTATCAGGAACGTCTGCCACGATATCATTGTCCACGGCGAGCAGAGCAAGTTCTCTTCCCACGACACAATTCTTACCAAGTTAAACGACCTTATGCCCCTGCTCATCAGCGGGGCCCTGAACAATCTGACAGGGACTGAGTATTTCCTGACAAAGGAAGGAAAAGGCATACTGCCCTCCTTGCGCCAGAAGATAGTTGCCAGCGTCTCAGCGCTTCTGTATGCCAGCGGCAGAACGCCTGCCGGTGAAAGCGCCCCCCTTGTCTACCACAAGAACTTCCTGAATGTGCTGAGGCAGGTGCATGCCTTCTTTGCCGAAAGTCTGGGACTGCCGCAGTACGTATCACCTGACAGCATGTCCCAGGCTGATGCCTGCCCTGACATTGAGCTTTCCGCCTACGCCAAACTGCGCATCAGGACAGATCTTTTCAAGTCAGCGTACTGGTACAAGGATACAGTCCCGGTCACCAAGAAAAGCGCCTTCTCGCAGGAGGCAGAAGACGCCTACCAGGAACTTAGAGACAGCATACAGGACTTTCTCTGCCTGGAAACCATGTACCAGCAGACAAAATACCATGCGGCCATCCTGGCACTGGCTAAGGAAATATTCAGGCGCTATGAGGAAAACGTGCAGGAACAGGGGCAGATTTTTAATGACCGCATCCCCTTCCTGGTCCAGAAGATACTTTCAGAAGAATACGGCGTCCCCGATGCCTTGTGCCGCATGGGGAGCGACATCAGCCACTTTCTCATCGACGAATTCCAGGATACCAGCAGGGAACACTGGAAGTCCTTGCGCCCGCTGGTGCTGGAAGCCCTCTCAAAGGGCGGATCATTTACCTGGGTGGGCGATGTCAAGCAGGCCATATACGGCTTCCGCGGCGGCGACTCCCAGCTCTTTGACGATATAGCCGAAGACAGGGAGCTCACCTGCCTCCTGGACAGCGGCCAGGCTGAAAAGCTCACCCTTGACTGCAACTGGCGCTCAAGAAAGGAAATCATCCAGTTCAACAATGCGCTCTTCAGCCCCTTAGAGGACAAGGACTTTTGTGCCGAGGTGCTGCTGCAGGCATTTTCTGACAAAAACCAGAAATGTGCTTCTGCCCTCTGCAAAGAAATTCCTGGCCTTAATCCGGAAAATGCTGACCAGACCGTGCTGGACTACGTAGCCGGCAAGCTGGCAAGGGCCTATGCCGGGGCCGCCCAGCAGGAAGCGCCGAAGACAATGGACGGCGGCAGGGTTGTCATTGTCAGCTTTGCAGGGCAGGAAGGCAGTAACAGTGCCGCCGACGATACAGGAGACGATGCAGGCCCGGCTGCTGCAGACAGGCAGACAGAGGCAACAGGCCTCCTGGTGGAAGCAGGGCATGCCCAGGGGCGTCCCTGGTCAGACTTTCTGGTGCTTGTCAGGAAAAACAAGGATGCCATGGCCATAGCACGGCACCTTTCTTCAATGGGCATCCCGGTCATTACTGAAAACAGCCTGCAGCTCTCCGATCATCCCCTCATTGTGCAGACCATTGCCATGCTGTCCTTCTTGCGCACACCTGAGGACGACATAGCCTTCTGGACCATGATGACAGGATCGCTCTTCAGCCTGCCAGAGCCTGATTCCGGCATCGTCTGCGGCCTTGGCGACATGGAGCTGCTGGAGCTTGCCCGCAAACATTGCGCAGGAAAGGACGGCCTTCCCCTGTACCAGGCATGGAAGAACGCACACCCCAAGGAATGGCAGATGGTCCTTGAGCCGCTTATGCAGGCCGGCAAGACGCTTCCTCCCTATGACCTTGTCTCAGACTGGTACAGGCATATGAGAGTATACGAGCACCAGCCTGAGGCAGTGCCCTTTTTGCGGCGCTTCCTTGAAGTCCTCTCCTCCTGCAGGCGCAAGGGCCTGCAGTCTGCCGCAGCCTTTCTGGAATACTGGGCCGAGCACGGAGCAGAGGAAAAGCTGCCCATGCCCAAGGAACTGGATGCAGTGAGCATCATGACAGTCCACAAGGCAAAGGGGCTGCAGGCAAAGGTTGTCATTGTCCCCAAGACAAGCAGCAGGACAAGCAACATGGCCTCCCTGTACCCTGTCGAGTACCTGCCAAAGGGTGCCCAGCAGCCTGTGAAATCCCTTTGCAGGCTGACAGCACAGTTTCCTGTTTACGGCTACAAAAAACTGCGCGAGGCCTTTGAAAGCATCAACAACTTCTACGTAGCCTGCACCAGGGCCGAGGAAGAACTCTGGCTTTTTACAGACGAAAAGGCCTTGGGCGAAGGCAAGCTGCTTGAAGCCCTGCTTGAAAAGGCAGCTGATGCGACAGGGGACATTGCCAGCACCATATCCTATGAAGACGCAGAAAAAATGCTTCTGAACGATATTCAGGAAGAAGGCAGTGCCGAACTAAGTGCAGAGACAGAGCCCATGGAAAGCACGGCAGATGCTTCCGCCACTGAAGCCGCTGACGTAGCTATTGACAGCAGAACAGGCGCAGCCCCTGGCGATGCGCCGCTCAGTGAAGGCAGCATCTGGCACCCGCTTGCCTGGATGCCTGAGCTGAAACTAAATTACGCCTACCTGGAAGAAAGCCATCCCAGGGACATGGCCAGGGAGGAAGGCATCTTTATCCATGCCTGCCTTGAAGATCTGGCCAGGATTCCCCATGACGGACCTGTTCCGGATGCGGAGCAGACTGAGCATGTGCTTTTGCAGCACGCCCGCAAAAATCCGTTCCTGTCAGGGCAGAAAGACTTCCTTGATCGCATACGCAAGGAAATTGGCTGGTTTATGACCCAGGCAGAGAGATTTGGCTGGCTTGATCACTGCCTGCCTGAGCAGGGGCTTGCGCAAGACGGCCGGACGATGCGCATGGACCTCTATATTCCTGACAGCAGGCATCCTGTGGTGCTGGAATACAAGACCGGCCTCACAGACGATAAATATATGGCAGATCATCACAAACAGGTCAGCAACTACCTTGCTGCCCTGAGCGAAGCCGGAGGCGGCAAAATGGCAGGAGCCCTGGGTGTAGTGGTCTACTTAAAGCGCAGGAAGATGCACATCGTCCTGCCTGACGGATCGGGCTTTGGCGAAGCCGCAGTCACGGGCATGAAGGCGCAGACCATACTGCTGGATGAAGAAGACTTTGCCCTGGCCATGCAGAAGCTCTGCCAGTGAGACCTGCAAGACAGGACAAAGTACAAGAAAACAGACTAAAAGAGACAGATTCTGTAAGGATATACAATGCCAAGCCCCTTTCTCATTTTTTCCTGGAACAGGCCCTTTATCCCGGAGTTCAAGAAATACCTGTGCGCTCAGCACGCTGATGCCAGTGCCATACCCCTGCTCATCACGCCTACGTTCCGTTTTGCAAAGTATCTGAACGCCTGCTTTGCGGGCGACAAAAAGGCGCACATCCTGCCGACTGTCCTGCCGCTCAGGGAGGCGTCTGCCCTGTGGTATGAATCGTATGCAAAGACGCAGACAGAGGAAGCATCCCTCTATGACAAAATCTGGCTTCTGCACACTGTTGCCCAAAAGGCAACAGCCACAGACTTTGAGACTGGCGATGAGTGCGCAGTCCTGGGATCAATGGATCTGGATTCCTTCCTGCCCTGGGGCGAGCAGATAACCGAGCTTATTGACGAGCTTCTGGCCAACGGCCTGGCGCCTCAGAATATAGATGCCTGCGACGACGAGGTCCTGGCTGCCGCAAGGCGCCTTTTGTCAGTTCTGGGAGAGACAGGGGCAAAATATCTTGACCTTCTGGCAGAGCACAGGCTCTCCACAAAGGGCACCATGGCCTATGCCGTATACACCGGCATCCAGGAAGGCTGCCCTGTTCCTGACAAGCTTATGCCATCCCCCAATAGGCCTGTTTATATCCTGGTGCAGAACTGCATTACCAAGGCCGAGGAAGCCATGCTGAAGGCCTTGTGGCAGAACGGGGCAAGGATTGTGCTGCATACGGATCCCTTCCTTTTGCATGAGCATAAAAAAGGGCTGCACTGGAGTGCCTTAAAGCAGCAGGCCTGGATTGAGAGCTGGCAGGCTGACTGCGAACCAGCCTCTGACGACATTCTTAACGACAGCAGTGTCGCCGACCTTCCGGCCGGCAAGATGCACTTTTTTGCAGGCTATGACCTGCACTCGCAGCTTGGGGAACTGAACAGGGATCTTGCAGGCGCAGGCAGGGACAAAAGCTGTGCTGTCGTCCTGCCGGATGCGTCCATGCTCATGCCTGTGCTGCACCATATCCCCTATGACAAGCTCGGCCGCCTTGAGATAGCCATGGGTCTGCCCATACAGGAAACGGCGCTATGCAGGCTTGTGGAAGCGTGCCTGGAACTGCAAAAGCTGCGTGACGACAATAAGCGCTACCACTGGAAGGAACTGGCAGATGTCCTGGATGCCAGCATACTTGGCAGCCTCTGCCTTGCTGACGGAACATCCCTGCAGCCTGCCATACGGCACTACAGGGCAGAGCTCATGCAGGGACAGCGTTTTATCAACCCCTATGACGACATTTTAACCAGCCCCGGCTTTGCAGATCGTGAAGATGAGGCAGAGATCCTGAAAGAGCTGCTCGATGTCCTGGTCAGGGGCTTTGATGCCGTTGATTCCGTTGCAGGCCTGGCAGAGGCCGTGCAGTCCCTCTGTGCCTATATACAGGAACACGGGGAAATGCTGCGCCAGACATCGCCCATTGACATGGAAGCCCTCTTCCACATGGAGCACAGCCTGCTGCCCTCACTGCAGCACTGCCTCATGCTGCATGAAAAGCTGTCGCTGCCTGCCCTTGCGCACCTTTTTTCCAGGCTCTGCCTTGCCGAGCATATAGCCTTTGCGCCAAGGCAGGACGTGCATGAAGCCGAAATCATGGTCATGAGCCTGTCCGAGGCCTCGCTTATAAGCTTTGACAAGGTCTATATTCCTGAAGCCACGGATGACAAACTTCCCGGGGCCAGAAAGCGTGACCCGCTCCTGCCTGACTCACTGCGTGCCATGCTGGGACTGCCTGCCCTCAATGAGGAAGACAGCCGCACGGCGACAAGCGTGATACGCCTCTGCCAGTGTTCAGGGGAAGTCTTTTTCTACTGGCAGGAAGGTGTCAGCAACAGCCTGCTCTTTGACGGCAAAAAAGTGCGCAGCCGCTATGTGGAAGACTATATCTGGCAGCTGGAAAAAAAGGCAGGCCGTATCTTTGCAGGCGGGACAGAGCCGCTTTTGCAGGCAGAATGCCGGATCACGCCCATGAATCCTGTGCCAAGGGGTATAAGGGCTGAGGGCATGGTACGAGATGCACTGGATACAGTCCTCTCCTGCCCGCTCTCTCCCTCCCTTCTGGATGACTACCTGCACTGCCCCCTGAAATTTGCCTTCAAGCGCCTGGCAAGGATCAGCGAGCTGGAAGTCGTCAATGAGAAGGATGATCCCCTGAAAGTTGGCGAATACATCCACTGGGTGCTGGAAAACTTCCACAGGGGGCATCTTGGAGAAACGCTGCCAGAGGATGAGGAAGAAAACAAAAGGACAAGGCAGGAATACGAGGCAGAACTGCTGGATATTTTTGAAGCAGGTCTTAAATCCGACAGCACCAGGCTTGCCATCACCCTTCCTCCCGAAAACCTGGCCTTTTTGCGGGAAACCGGCAGAAAGCAGCTGGCAGAATACATCAGGAACATGCCTGACGATATCTGCCCTGTCCTGCTTGAGCACGAACTCTCAAGCAGCCTTGATGCTGCAGGAAGCACCTTTACCCTGAAAGGACGTGTTGACAGGCTGGACAGGAGAGAATCAGGCCTTGTGGTGCTGGACTACAAGACCAGCAGGTCACTGCCGGACATAAAGACAGAGCTGTGGAACGATAGTGACTTTTTTAAGGAGGCAGAGGAACTGGCAGCCCTGACAAACCTGGATGATGCTGACAGGAAGCATCTGGACGAGCTTTTTGTGCAGCTCAGCAACCTGGCCGGAAGCATACAGCTGCCCACGTATATTACCATGGGCAGTGCCACCAGGCTGGACGCCAGGGACCTGCGCAACTCTGCAAGCACAGGCTGGCCTGAGGGCGACATTCTTGACGCCTGCTTTGTCAAGCTGGCCGGTGACGGCAGCGAGTACTCCTTCTTCAAGACATCCAGCAGAAATGTGCCCCTGACAGACAAAAATGAGGCCATCAAGTTGTGCCCGACACTTGTCAAGCTGGTGATTACCCACATGCGGCATGCCCAATTACTGGCAAATTGTGGCAGCGAGCATGCTTTTTGCAGTACTTGCGAGTACGGCCCGCTTTGTGCTTCGCATCTTGGGTAAAGTCAGCGCAGGGAAGCTGCAAAACATCTGCCCGGCCTGTAGTACATTTTCAGCATCCGGGCTGCTTCTCCTGCTTTTTGATAAGCCAGTCTGACTTGCGCCTTGTTCCATTCTGCACCAGGATGCCTTTTGCCTGCAAAGAAGCAAAAATCCGGGATACCGTTCTTTTGGATACTCCGATCTGTTCAGCATAATACGCCTGCTTTGCAGACGGATTTTTCTCTACCACAAACAACAGTTTTTCAATCAAAGCCTGTTCCCTGTTTGGAAACGTTTCAGGGCCGCTTTCTGTCCCATTAACGCCATTTTCAGAATCGCTGGCGTTAATTGTGGCGTTATTCTCTCCATTAACGCCAATCTCAGCACCGCTGGCGTTACATGCGGCATGCCCAATTACTGGCTAATTGCGGCAGCGAGCACGCTTTTTGCAACACTTGCGAGTACGGCCCGCTTTGTGCTTCGCATCTTGGGTAAAGTCAGCGCAGGG
>JAUMVQ010000311.1:0-875 GCA_030530085.1 Desulfovibrionaceae bacterium
AATTAGATGGTCATAGAAAGGTTAAACAGCAGGGAATTTTTTCCGCATCGGTGGATACCCGCAATGACCTTCACAAGACCGTTCTCTTTCCGGTCAATCATTCTCTTGAGATAGCTGTCTCTTTGTATGGTTTGATTCATCGTAGATACCTCCGCTCACTTGAAACTTACCGCATATTGTACGCAACTTTCAAGCGGCAGGACAGAGACCACCGCGACAGGTTCTGCGGGCATGAAAAGCCGGAGGGCGAATATTCAACGGAATATTCGCCCTCCGGTAACCGCAGAAATTCATTTCACGCTCCGGTTCTCATGGCCCGCCCTCCAGCAGATCCTCATCGGCTGCAGAAGCAGCAGACCGTATTGGGCTTCGTTTTTCATCTGTGCTTATTCCTCATCCGTAGCTTAGGGTCATGGTCATGGAGGTCACGCCATCATCAAAGAAGGGCGGGGAGATGCCGTTTCGGCTCTCCTGGATATAGAGCTGCTCTCCGGAGGGGGCAATGAGCACCGGGAAGCAGCCGCCTGTGGAGGTCCCCACTCCCGCGGAGAGCATCAGCTCCAGACAGTCCTCCGTCATGCGCCAGGCGCCGGTATAGAGACACTGGTATTCCTGCCCGTCCTCAAACTGGTAGGAAAGCTCCGCCACGCCGAAATACTCCGGATCGCCGCTGCCCCGCCGCAGCTCCATGAACCAGCGGTCACAGACCCAGGTGGTATCCGCCAGACCCTCGTCCGTGGGCGGCAGCCACCAGCTGTCCCCTGGGGGATCGGCCCAGTCTTCCGGATAGTCCAGCCCGGTGGTATCGCCGAAGACGGTAAAATCCAGCATGGCGGCATTGCCGTCCCAGTCGGCGGGCAGAAGGATATTCCCCC
>JAUMVQ010000311.1:885-1609 GCA_030530085.1 Desulfovibrionaceae bacterium
AGCTCCGGATACCAGGTGACGTCGGCGCCGTTTTCCGCCATGACATGGATCTCAATATCCGGCTCGTCCCGGTATTCCTCGTAATGGCTGAAGACCAGAATGGGCTGGGCGTACTCACTGCGGTAGAGGACCTCCTCGTTCTGCGGCCAGACGCCGGCGCCGTTGGACACCCATCGGACGCGGTTCACGGCAAAGGTGCTGCTATCGTCTCTGGGGACGAGGCAAAAGAGGTTCCCATCGCTGCCGCCCAGGATCCGCTCCGCCGGGATGGTCAGGAGGAAGGGCATCTCTTCCGCCAGACCGGCACAGTTGGCCCGGAGCCAGTCCGGGAGGGAGGAAGGATCTCCCGCCTCCCGGTGTCCCAGATAGGCCACCGCGCAGGCCTGCTGATCCATCTCCGCCATGCAGGCGCGCAGCAGGGCGATGGCTTCTGCCTCCTTTGCGGTCTGTTCCGCGTCCGGGGCGGCAGACCCATCCCCGGACTTCTCGCCTTTGCCGCCGGACAGGATCCCTGCCGCGCCGCCGCGCCCGTCGGCCGGGGAGGTCTTCGCCTCCCCGCCGCAGGCGGCGAGACCCAGAGCCAGACTCAGGCAGAGAAGCGCCGGAGCAAGGCGGCTGAGAATCAGATGCTTCATGATCCGGCCTCCCTCTCAGAACTTTCCGCTGCGTCCGCTGCCGCCGCCTCCGCTGCGGCTGACCGTGCCGCCTCCGCCGGAGGAGCGTT
>JAUMVQ010000312.1 GCA_030530085.1 Desulfovibrionaceae bacterium
GCGCTCCCAAGGGTGAGGTGAAGACCCTGGTGGACTTCCTGCTTGACCCCGGCAAGGGCCAGAAGAGTGTTCGCGAAGTGGGCTATGTCCCGCTGCCGGCCGCAAAGTAAATCATCTGTACAGCGTATCCAAGCCAGCCAGGCAGTCCTGGCAGTCAGTCTTAGCAGCCCTCCGGCTGACTGGCTGTCAGGCTGCCCTGTCTCATCAGGGCCGGAGTCATTGTATGCCCACCTATCTCTTCCGGGAAAAACTCATCCAGAAGACACTGGCCGTAACAGCCGGACTTTCCCTCTTATCCCTCTTAGGCATAGTCCTCTTCCTTTTTATGGAAGGCATGCCCCTCTTTACCCATTATTCCCCCTTTGACTTTTTGTGCGGCACGCTCTGGTACCCCACTGAGGACCCAGGCCTTTTCGGCATCTTTCCCCTCTTTTTCGGATCGGTTGCCGTAACCGTGCTTTCATCTCTCTTTGCCATCCCCTTAGGCGTGCTCACTGCCATTTATCTCAATGAAATAGCGCACCGCAATACAAGGCGCATCATCAAGCCCTTTATTGAGCTTCTGGCTGCCCTGCCGTCAGTTGTCTTAGGCTTTCTTGGCATGGTTATCCTGGCTCCCTTTTTGCAGGATGTCTGTGGTGCCGACACAGGCCTTAACCTGATGAATGCCGCCATTGTGCTGACACTGATGACAGTCCCCACCATCTGCTCCATCTCAGAGGACGCCCTGCACGCCGTTCCCAGATCGCTGCGCGAGGGATCGCTTGCCCTTGGCGCAACACGCTGGCAGACCATTATACGTGTTGTCCTGCCGGCAGCCCTGTCAGGCATAGGCACTGCCATCATGCTCGGCATGTCCAGGGCCATTGGCGAAACCATGGTTGTGCTCATGTGCGCCGGCGGCGGGGGATCGCTTCCAGACTCAATCTTTGCCCCCATCAGGCCCATGCCTGCTTCCATTGCAGCAGAAATGGCTGAAGCGCCAGTAGGATCGGAACACTACCAGGCCCTGTTTGCCATAGGCATACTCCTTTTCCTGCTGACCCTTGTCTTCAATATCATCGCCAGCCATATCGCTGAAAAGCACCGCCAGACAGGCACGTCCAGTCTGTAAGCAGAGGTTTTTCATGTCCGTTCAATCACTGACACTGCCATCCTCATCCGCAAGGCGCATGGAAGAACGATGCATGTTTGTCTTCCTGCGCCTGACAGCCGGGCTCAACGTCCTAGTCCTGGCCCTTATCTGCGCCTACCTCATCTGGAACGGGCTGCCTGTTCTTTCCTGGTCCTTTCTGACCGAGGCACCGCGCAACATGATGACAGAAGGCGGCATCTTCCCCTGTATAATCGGCACGGCCATCCTCTCCTTAGGCGCACTGCTTATCGCCTTTCCCTTAGGTGTGGCCTCGGCCGTCTACCTTAATGAGTATGCCGGCAAAAGCCGCTCCGCCGGTATCATCCGCCTTGGCGTCAACAACCTGGCCGGCGTGCCGTCCGTTGTTTTCGGCCTCTTCGGCCTCTCCTTTTTTGTAACGTTCTTAGGGCTTGGTGTCAGCATTCTCTCAGGTGTGCTGACGCTGGCCGTGCTGACCCTGCCGCTCATCA
>JAUMVQ010000313.1 GCA_030530085.1 Desulfovibrionaceae bacterium
GTCATCGGCGTTCTTCTCTCAAGCATGCTGGGCCAGGCGCCCCTGCGGGGCCTGTCCCATTATCCAGGCTCCCCTGAAAGCATATTGCTCTCACGTGCCAAGCCGCCTGTGACCTTTGCACTTGAGCCAGGCCTTTCCCTGCAAAAAGCAGGCTGGTGCGATGTCCATCCCGAAACCATGGAAAACATTGACGGCGATGCCAAAATGTGGCTTGCCATTTACCGCCATCCCAAGGGGCTTGTGGTGACAGCCGTGGCCGACACCCAGGGCCGCTGGGAATGGGATGCAGGGCACCATGCAGCCTACAAGCCTCTCAGAAGCCTGGAACGCCGCCCCCAGGATGCCAGGGATGTTTTCTCCGTCTGGGAAACAGTCACTGTCCTGGACAGAAAGCACGATCCGTTCTGCGGAACAAACAATGTGGAAACTGCCAGGCAGGATACTGGCTCCTGCCTTGTCTACAGAGCCAAAATGATACTGGAATTCAGCAAGTGCGCCGTATTTGCCGAGTACCATGAGGATCTGCCTGAGAACCTGGCAGCAGACATAGCCTATGAGGACCGCTATCTGACAGAGTTTACCCAGAGGGCCAGAAAAGCCTGCCAGATTAAGCGTCTCTCCAAGGAAGAAGCGGCATCCCTGGCACAGGACATCACCAAGATGGATGTCCTGGACAAAGGCATTTCCAGGCGAAGCCTTGCAAAATGGACAGGCAGGATGCACCGCCCCGGGCGTCCCTAAAGCTCCTGGCAGGACAAAAATCCTGCCATGCGTAAGAAAGCAGGCTTATATCGTAAGCCACAAGGCTGATACAGGCCTCAGTCCTGTCTGTCAGTCCTGCTGATAGAGATCATAAGGCGTCGCGTCCCAGCTGACCGGCGCCTTTTTCTTGTACTTGCGCAACAATACATAGAGGCTGCCAGGCCCGCCATGACGGGGCTTTGCGGTACAAAAGGCCAGCACGACACGCTTGAAGGGCTCCTGGGTGAGCCACAGCCTCAGCCTGTCACAAAGCACGCCCACGCCTCCTGGGGAATTTTTGCCACGCCCGTGCACAATGACAAGACAGCGCATGCCCTTTTCCCAGCAGCGCCTTATGAAGGCCCTGAGCTCTTCAAAGGAATTTTCTACCCTGAGCCCGTGCAGGTCCGTGCTGGACTCCGGACAGATGGCACCGGCCTTAAGCCTGTCCAGAATACGCGGGTCAAGGCCGACGACGTAGCCTTCGACATACTCATCCTTCTTGTCCACCGCAAATTCAATCCTGCCGTACAGCTGTTCGTCCAGCCTGGCACCTGCCAGGGCAGAAGATCCGCCCTCCTTGGCAGGCACAACCTCGCGGCCGCCCTGCACTGTGAGAGGCTTTACCCCCTGCATGGCCTTGGCAAAAGCCCTTTCTGTGTGCTCGTCCTCACCGTTCAGCAGCTGGGCCATAGAAATGTCCTGGGACATATCCTGGGAAGCATCCTGGGCACTCTGATCGTCCTGTGCTGCCTCCTGCTGTGCCGTCCTTTCCACCGGCTGTACAGATGCAGCAGGACGTGCAGCCTTTTTGCTGTTCCTGTCCTTCTGCCTGTCTTTTTGGCTGCTGAGACCGGGCTC
>JAUMVQ010000314.1 GCA_030530085.1 Desulfovibrionaceae bacterium
AAACGGCCATGGAAAACTACAATACCCTGGCCAAGGTCAACCCGCCCCTGCGCACTGACAAGGACCGCCAGCGCCTGCGCGAGGCCGTAAAATCAGGCCTCATCGACATCGTGGTCACGGATCACGCGCCCCATGCAGCCATGGAAAAGGAAAATACGCTGGACCTGGCTCCCAACGGCTATACCGGCATGGATCTTTCGCTTGTGCTCATGTGGCAGCTGGTCAGGGAGGGCATCCTGAACCAGGCTGACATCATACGCCTCATGCACACCCGTCCCAATGAAATCTTCGGCCTTCCCTGCAACCACTTCAATCCAGGCGACAGTGCCGACTTCATACTCTTTGATCCGGATCTGGAATGGACTGTCTCCAAGGACACCCTGTATTCCAAAAGCTGGAACACGCCCTGGCTCGGGCAGGTCATGAAGGGCAGGGTTGTCAGCCACTGGCTTGCAGGCAGGCAGCTTTTCTAGAAACTCCCTTTTTAAGGTATACCCGGATGAAGCATGCCTTTAAGAAGGCGTGCAAAAGACATACTCACAGGAGGCATGCCATGCTGCGCAAACCCGCTTTCGCCGGCTTCTTCTATCCCGCACAAAAGGAACAGCTCTCTGCCATCCTGGACCAGGCATTTCCGGACTATGCCCTGGCTGACAGGCCGTCCCTTGTCATGGTGCCGCACGCAGGCTATGTCTTTTCCGTGGCCACGGCTGCAGAGGCTCTGTCAGGCGTGCATCTGCCGGATACAGTCATTATCCTCTGCCCCAGCCATACGGGGCTTGGCAGCCCGCTTGGAGTCTGGCCGGGCGATGCCTGGAGGACGCCCCTGGGAGCCGTGAACATTGACAAGGAACTTGGCGATGAGCTTTGCCGGAACGGCCTCTTTGAGAAGGACTACCAGTGCCACCTGCGCGAGCATGCCATAGAGGTGGTCCTGCCCCTTCTGCAGTACGTGAGATCCGGCAATCCTCCGCTCATAGTTCCTGTCTGCGTGGGCACAAGCGATCCTGCCACGCTGAAAATGGCTGCAGCCAGCCTGGCAGAGGCAGCAGGAGAGGGCATACAAAAGGGATCCGTCCTGCTCATCGTGAGTTCTGACATGAACCACTATGAGGATGAGGAAACAACCATCAGAAAGGACAGGCGGGCCCTGGAATGCGTCCTTGCGCAAAACGGGGAGGCCCTGCTGGAAAGGTGTGCAGCCGAGCATATCACCATGTGCGGCGCAGCTCCCATGGCCCTGGCCCTGATGACGCTGGAAAAAATCAGGAACGGGAAGACGCCTGCCATTCCTGCCAGGCTCACAGGCCATACCACCTCAGGGGCAGTCAACAACGACTTTGAGCATGTCGTGGGCTATGCCGGCGTGCGCATCTATAGCTGATACGGATACATGCTGAGACGGATACAGACGGGCCTGGCAGGCGGCTGATGGCAGGAAGACTGCCAAAAAGCCTCTTCCTGCCAGGCTTTTTTTAAGGACAAAAAAAAGAGAATGCCGGAAACTGCACGTTCCTGACATTCTCTTTCACATTTTCTTATTTTGCTGGTCGGGATGGCCCGACTCGAACGGGCGACCCTCTGTACCCAAAACAGATGCG
>JAUMVQ010000062.1 GCA_030530085.1 Desulfovibrionaceae bacterium
ATCAATGCCCATGGTACATCGACGCCCATGGGAGACAGGGTGGAAGCCCTGGCTATTAAAAACGTTTTTGGCGAAGCCTCTGACATGCCCTATGTCAGTTCCACCAAGGGCGCCACAGGACATATGATGGGTGCAGGCGGCATTACCGAGGTCATAACCTGCATCAAGGCGCTTGAGACAGGAATCATTCCGCCCACCATCAATCACGATACAGCCGATCCTGACTGTCCGCTTAATCTTGTGGCCAATACCTGCCAGCATGCAGAATTTCATGCTGCCATGTCCAATTCCTTAGGCTTTGGCGGACAGAACTCAAGCATAGTTGTGACTAAAGGTCCTGAGAACAGGAGATAATCTTGCAACATTCCTACGATGTACAGGCATTCAAAAACAATTTTGAGCATAAGTTTCTCTGGATAAACGGTTTCCTGAGAAATGTGCTGCGCAGACCGGACAAGCCGGCCCTCTTCTGCCCCCTTACCGGACGCATGTGGACCTATAAGACGCTGAATGAGGAAGCCAACCGTCTGGCCAATGCCTTGTCTGCACACAACGTAGGACATGGCGATGTCATTGCCATTGCCCTCCTGAACTCAGCCGAGTTTGTTTTTGCCTATCTTGCTGCGCACAAGCTGCGCGCCACGCTGGCCCCCCTGAACTACCGCCAGTCGGCCGGGGAACTGGCACTGCTCCTGGATGCAACGGCTCCCAAGGCCTTCATATACGATGCCGATTTTGAGCACGTCATTTCAGACACACTGGCAAGGGTCAAGACAGATCTCCCCCTTGTCATCAGGGCCGATCTGGAAAACAAGGAAGAAGCTCCGCAAAAGGGCATGACCTACCGTGACTTTGTGGCAGGACACTCAGCCGAGAATCCGCCCATGCCCGAAAGCGCAGACATCTACGATGAGACAACCCGCTTCTTCACCTCAGGCACGACCAACCTGCCCAAGGGTGTTCCGGTCAATGACCTGAATGAAACTCTGTCTGCCCACGACATCCTGATGCATTTCCCGCTCAATGCCATGGACGTGACCATGAATCTCACGCCCTGGTTTCACCGCGGCGGCCTGCATGCAGGCGGTCCCTGCCCCGTCCTCTACTGCGGCGGCAGCATGGTCATCCTGCGCGACTTTACTCCGCGCCTGGCCGTGGAATACATCAGCACCTACCATATCACCTATCTTATAGCCGTACCCACAGTCATTAACATGATTGCCAGGCTGCAGGAGACTTCTCCTACGGACATGTCCACCCTGCGGGGCATAGTGCTGATGGGGTCTCCTTTGGATCAGGAGCCCTGCAAGCGCTACATGCAGATTCTGACACCCAATATCAACAACGGCTACGGCACAACGGAAAGCTTCTGGAACACCTTCCTGCGCCCGTATGACCTGCCTGACAATGCCGGTTCTGCCGGCGGTCCCTGCACGGACGACGATGTCCGCGTGGTGCGCATTGATGAGAAGGAACTGGTCTCCCCCGATGACATGGTTCCCATGGACGGGGAAACTGTCGGCGAAGTCGTCATCTGCGGCATAGCCAAGAGCACATGCTGCTATTACAACAATCCTGAGCTCACCAGCCGCAAGTTCAAGGACGGCTGGCTGTATACCGGCGACCTGGCGACCTGGGATAAAAAAGGCTATCTTTCCATTGTCGGCCGCAAGGACGATATGATTGTCTCGGCAGGGGAAAACATCTACCCCACCCAGGTGGAAGCCCTGCTCAATGAGCATCCCAAGGTTGCCGAGAGCCTGATCCTGGGTGTTCCTGATCCCAAAAGAGGCAAGGTCCTGCTGGCTCTGATAAAAGCCTCGGATCCGTCCCTGACCGAGCAGGAACTAAAGCAGTTCTGCCTGCAGCACCCCATGCTCTCGCCATACAAGAGGCCCAGGCTCTACCGCTTTGTAGACGAACTGCCCCACAATGCGACCGGCAAGCTGCTGCATAAAATGCCCGAAGGCATAGAGCTCTGATCTCCCCAATATAAGAAAAAGCCAGGCGCCGCATGACTGCTCCATTCAAGGAGAGTCTTGCGGCGCTTTTTTTCTGCTTGATTTATCTTGTGGAGCAAGGAGGTCTCTATGGCCACTTCACGCCAAGCAGGCAGATAGGCAACTTCCCCCCTTCAAAATAACCGCTGTCCAGGATAAGATGAATGTACGGATATTTATAGTTATCGGCAAACATGCTTTCCAGGGTACATTAATGAACATACATAAGCCATATCTTTTGTCTCTCCTTCTGCTTGCCCTCTGCCTGAGCCTTGCCTCCTGTGATGACGGCAAGGCAAAACAGGAAAAGGGAGCAAAGCAGGTAAGCGCGTTAGAAATAAAGCCCGTAAACGTGCCGCTCACAGCCGAGCTCTCAGGCAGGGTATCCGCCTTCCGCAAGGCAGAGGTCCGTCCGCAGGTCAGCGGCATTCTCAAGGAACAGCTTTTTACAGAAGGAGCCATGGTCACCCAGGACCAGTCCCTGTACAAAATTGATCCCGACACCTATCTGGCCGAGGCCGAGAGGGCCAGGGCCGAAGTCAGCAGCGCCTCTGCCAAGCTGGATGCAGCAACGCTGCGCCGCAACCGCCATGCCGCCCTGCTTAAGACAAAGGCCGTAAGCCAGCAGAGCTATGAAGACACCACTGTGGAATACCTGCAGGCAAAGGCCAATCTTGAAGTTGCCAAGGCGGCTTTGCGCACAGCTGAAATCCAGCTGCGCTATACAGACGTGCTCGCCCCCATCACAGGACGCATTGGCAAATCCTCAGTAACGCAGGGCGCACTGGTGACAGCCAACCAGGCTGCCCCTCTTGCCGTCATCCAGCAGCTGGATCCGGTCTATGTGGACATGACTCAGTCCAGCCTGGCCATGCTGAAGCTCAGGGAACGCTATGCAGAAGGCAGGCTCATACGTCCTGGCAAGGGCCAGACAGAAGTCAGGCTGCGCCTTGAAACCGGCACCATGTATCCGGTAACAGGCCACCTCAGGTTTGCAGACATCAGTGTCGATGAAAGCACCGGTGCCGTTCTTTTGCGCTCGGTCTTCCCCAACCCTGACAGTATTCTTCTGCCAGGCATGTATGTACGCGCCATTATCAGCGAAGGCATGCAGGTCGATGCCATACTTGTCCCGCAAAGGGCAGTGCGCAGGACCCCCAAGGGCGATGCCAGCGTCTTTGTACTGGGAGCCGATAACAAGGCCGAGGAAAGGCAGGTTGAGACAGGCGAGGTTGTGGGCCGCTCCTGGCTTATCACCTCCGGCCTCAAGGCTGGTGACAAGGTTCTTGTAGACGGCACAGACGGCCTGCGCCATGGAAGCCTTGTCCAGGTAACAAAGACGCTTGATGCAGACAGTCCTGAGAGTTCTGCGGCTGACAGGGCGGACTAGGCCATGTCCATATCACGTTTCTTTATAGACCGCCCCGTTTTTGCGTCTGTCATCGCCATACTGCTCATGCTGGCAGGAACTGCCGCATGCCTGCGTCTGCCCATAAACCAGTTCCCGCAGCTTGCGCCGCCCACCATATCCATGGTCATTGACTATAGCGGCGCATCTGCACAGACCATGCAGGACAACGTGGCCCAGATCATAGAGCAGCGCATGACAGGGCTGGACAAGCTGCTCTATATCACAAGCAACTCAAGCTCCGAGGGACGCTGCCGCCTGGCTCTGACTTTTGAGCCGGGAATAGACGCCGATATTGCGCTTATGCAGGTACAGAACTGCCTGGACCTGGCCATGCCCAACCTGCCCGATACCGTCAAAAGCCAGGGCATACGGGTGCGCAAGGTGTCGGACACATTCATGCGCTTTTATTCCCTCTACGACAAAAACAACACCATCCCGGTAGAGGACATCGCCGACTTTGCATCATCTACCCTGGTTGATCCCATCAGCCGCATAGACGGCGTAGGCGATACCACGCTCTTCGGATCGTCCTATGCCATGCGCATCTGGCTCAATCCTAACAAGCTTTTAAGCTACAGCCTCACCCCGAGCGACGTGGTTGCGGCAATACAGGAGCAGAACAAGCAGATATCCGTAGGACAGCTGGGCAGCCTCCCTGCCGTCCCGGGACAGGAAATCAACGTAACCCTGCTCTCAAGGGTCAAGCTGCAGACAGTTGAGCAGTTCCGCAACATCCTGGTCCGTATCAATCCTGACGGCTCAACTGTGCGCGTCAGCGATGTGGCCAGGGTGGAAATGGGCCGGCAGGGCTATGCCATCAACTCGCGCTTCAACGGCACACCCGCTGCAACCATAGGCATACAGCTGGCCGAAGGCGCCAATGCCGTAGCTACTGCCGAGCGTGTGGACGAGTTCATGCACAGGATGGAGCAGTTCTTTCCGACAGGGCTGACCTATTCCATAGCAGGCGATACCATTCCCTTTATCCAGGCATCCATTAACAACGTGGCACATACCCTCATAGAGGCCGTGCTGCTGGTGTCGCTCATCATGTTCCTTTTTCTGCAGAACTGGAGCGCCACCCTTATCCCGGCCATGGCCGTGCCCATTGTCCTGCTTGGCACGATGGCAGTCATAGGGGCAACAGGCTCATCCATCAATACCCTGAGCATGTTCGGCCTTGTCCTGGCCATTGGCCTGCTTGTGGACGATGCCATCGTGGTGGTGGAGAACACAGAGCGCATCATGCAGACTGAGGGGCTCTCTGCTACTGATGCCATACGCAAGTCCATGGACCAGATAACCTGGGCCCTGCTTGGCGTGGCAGCTGTTCTCTCAGCCGTCTTTATCCCCATGTCCTTTTTTGGCGGCATACCAGGAGCCATTTACCGCGAATTCTCGCTGACCATAGTCTCGGCCATGGTATTGTCCGTCTTTGTGGCTGTTATTGTTACGCCGCCCATGTGCGCCTGCCTGCTCAAAAAAGAAGAAAGCAGGCAGACCGGCTTTTTTGGCGGCATGAACCGCCTGGTAGATGCGGCCACAAATGCCTATGCGCATATATTGCGCCGCCTGATAAACAATTCAGGCAAGGTAATGATTGTCTATGTACTCCTTGTCTGCTGTACAGTCTGGGCACTGGAAAAAATGCCCAGATCCTTTCTGCCGGTCGAGGATCAGGGTCTGGTCAACGTCAATATCTTTGTGACTCCTGGTTCCACCAACGAGGCGACTGAAGCCATTGTCAGGGATGTAGAAGACTACTTCTCCAAGGAAGAAGGCGCTATCGTGGATGCCGTGGGCATGATGATGGGCATGGGTCCATACGGCAGCCGCGGACAGAATGTGGCCACCGGCTATGTAAAGCTGAAGCACTGGGATGAGCGTCCGGATCAGGACCAGAGCGCCTCAGCCATTGTGCGCAGGGCCAGGGCGCATTTTGCCGGTGATCCCAGGGCACGCATTCTCTTTTCAGAGCCGCCGCAGGTACGCGGCCTGGGTTCTGCCTCGGGCATAGTGCTACAGCTTGAGGACCAGGGCGGCCTTGGCTACGACGCCCTGGTGCAGGCAAGAACGCAGCTGCTGGACCTGGCAGCCGCCAATCCCCTGCTCTTCAATACCCGTACATCATCCCTGGGAGACATCCCGCAGCTCAGGCTTGTCATTGACGACCTCAAGGCAGGCACCTTCAGGCTCTCTGCCGATGCCATCAATGACAATCTCTCCACTGCCTGGGGCGGCACCTATGTCAACGACTTTGTGGACAGGGGCAGGGTCAAGCGCGTCTATGTACAGGGCGATGCCCCGTTCCGCATGAACACGGATGACTTGAGCTACTGGCATTTCCGCAATGCGGACGGCGGCATGGTGCCGCTTGATGCGGTGGCAACCCTTGAATGGACATTTGGTCCTTCCCAGCTGGAGCGCTTCAACGGCGTGCCTTCTACCATTATAGAGTCATCCCCTGCCCATGGCGTAAGCTCAGGCGATGCCATGGACGAGATAGAACGCCTGGTACGGGAAGAACTGCCGCAGGGCATAGGCCTTGAATGGACAGGCTTAAGCTTTGAGGAACACAGGGCAGGCGGCCAGGCTTCCATACTGTATGCCATTTCCATCCTGGTGGTCTTCCTCTGCCTGGCTGCCATGTACGAATCATGGAGCATTCCCATGGCCGTCATCCTGGTGGTGCCCATAGGCGTGCTGGGCGCCCTGGGCTTAAGCTCGCTCAGGGGACTGTATAATGATATCTACTTCCAGGTCGGCATTCTTGCCGTCATCGGCCTCTCTGCCAAAAACGCCATTCTTATTGTAGAATTTGCCAGATCCCTGGTCAGACATGGCAAGAGCTTCAAGGCTGCGGCAATCACGGCTGCCTCCATGCGCCTAAGACCCATTGTCATGACCTCGCTGGCCTTTTTGCTGGGCGTCCTTCCCCTGACAGTAACCCATGGTGCAGGCGCAAGCAGCCAGCATGCCATCGGCACCGGCATTATTGGCGGAACCTTCCTGGCAACGGCGCTGGGCATCTTCTTTACCCCTGTCTTCTTCGTCTTTATCAGCAGGCTCTTCAGCAAAAGCAAGGCCGGCGAGAAGACACAGACCATGCCGCAGCCTGAATAATCTTTCGGAGCATTATGAGTGAAATAGCGTCTTTTTTCACGTGATACAGACATGTTAGACAGCAGCCAAAAATTTTGCCGGCGTGACCATATGCCTGCAAAAAAAATAGACCAGTGCAGTACAGCCTTATGTGAAACAGGCCGTGGATATGCCCTCAGGCTGAGAAGCACGCAGGGCATAAGCAGCTGTCTGGCATGTGTTATAGCAGGAAAGCAGTACTGTACCATTCCTGCTGCCTGCCATTGCGTCAGCAATGCTGTACCCTTGCAGCAGGGAATGTGTCCGCTTGTGAAAAAATGACGCTAGTATCTTGACCCAATGTTTTGTTCCGTGTAAAATTAAAATATTCTGATCCTGACGTACCTATGCTTGTTTCAGCCCTCTGTGAAACGTTCCTGAAGGCTTTTCTGGGACAACAGGAACGTCACAACAGCCCCGCCAATGTACTAAGGAGGCTTTATGCGAATTGCCATTGGACTAGGCAAAGAGCGCAGTGAGAAGGATATGGAAGATCGCGGCATCAATCGTCGTGACTTTATGAAATTCTGTACTGCTGTGGCTGTCACAATGGGCCTTGGCCCTGCCTTTGCTCCTGAAGTTGCCCGTGCTCTGACAGGGAAGCGCCCCTCAGTGGTGTATCTGCACGAAGCGGAATGCACAGGCTGTTCTGAAGCAGTGCTGCGCGCCGCCAATCCCTTCCTGGATGAACTCATCCTGGACACCATTTCCCTCGACTACCATGAGACAATCATGGCCGCCGCTGGTGATGCTGCTGAAGAGGCACTGAATGCTGCCGTCAACAACCCCGACGGCTTCATCTGTGTTGTCGAAGGCGCCATTCCCACTGCTGACAATGGCGACTATGGCTACATCTCCGGGCACACAATGCTTTCCACTGTGCGCCGCATCATTCCCAAAGCAAAACTCACTGTGTGCATGGGCACCTGTTCCGCCTACGGCGGCGTGCAGGCAGCCAAGCCCAATCCCACCAAAGCCAAGGGCGTTGCCGATGCACTGGCCGATCTTGGTATCAAGCCCGTCAACATTCCCGGCTGTCCGCCCAACCCGCTGAACCTCGTGGGTACACTGGTGGCCTACCTCACCGGCAAGAAGATCGAGCTCGACGAATACGGCCGTCCTCTGATGTTCTTCGGCAAGACCGTGCATGAGCTTTGCGAACGCAAGAAGCACTTTGACAAGGGTGAATTTGCTCCTTCCTTCAATTCCGAAGAAGCGCGCAAGGGCTGGTGTCTGTATGATCTGGGCTGCAAGGGTCCTGGAACCTACAATAACTGTCCCAAGGCTCTGTTCAACCAGACCAACTGGCCTGTTGGCGCCGGCCATCCCTGCATAGGCTGTTCCGAGCCTTCATTCTGGGACGATATGACGCCGTTCTACGAAAACTAGGGAGCGCTCCATGACAAAAACACCTCAGTCTACTTACAGCGGCCCGGTTGTCGTTGATCCGCTGACCCGTATTGAAGGCCATCTGCGCATCGAAGTCGAAGTGGAGAATGGCAAGGTCAAGGATGCCCGCTCCTGCGGCACCCTCTTCCGCGGCCTGGAAACCATTGTCAAGGGCAGGGATCCCCGTGACGTGCAGCACTTCACTGCACGTACCTGCGGCGTCTGCACCTATACCCACGCACTGGCCTCCACACGTTCTCTGGAAAATGCCATCTACAACGCTGACAAGAAATTCCAGATTCCGGCCAACGCCACCTATATCCGCAACCTGCTCCTGGCCCAGCAGCAGCTGCACGACCACATCGTGCATTTCTATCACCTGCACGCCCTGGACTTTGTGGACATCACAAGCGCCCTCAAGGCTGATCCTGCCAAGGCTGCCAAGCTGGCTGAAAATACTTCCGGCCAGCCCTGCAAGGCTGAAGACCTCAAGGCCGTTCAGGACAAGCTGAAAGCCTTCGTGGCCTCCGGACAGCTCGGACCCTTTGCCAACGCCTACTTCCTGGGCGGACATCCGGCCTACTATCTTGAGCCCGAGGCCAACCTGGTTGCCACAGCCCACTACCTGCAGGCCCTGCGCGTGCAGGTCGAGGCAGCTCGCGCCACAGCAGTCATCGGCGGCAAGAACCCGCATCCCCAGATGCTCATTGCCGGCGGCGTGACCTGCTACGACTTTTTGACCGACAAGCGCATTGCCGAGTTCGAGGAACTCTTCAAGAAGACCGTAGCCTTCGCGAAGAACGTCTACATCCCCGACCTGCTCATGGTTGCCGGCCAGTACAAGGACTGGGCAGGCATCGGCGGCACCACCCACTTCATGAGCAACGGCGAATTCCCCCTGCCCGGACAGGAATACGACCTGAGCACCCGCTGGATGAAGCCTGGCATTCTTCTGGACCGCAAACTGGCCCTGGAAGCCTTTGACCAGAACAAGATCAGCGAGCATGTGCGCCACAGCTGGTACAAGGGCGAGGAAGCCTGCACTCCCTACGAGGGCAAGACCGATCCCAAATTCACCAAGATGGGCGACAAGGACCGCTACAGCTGGCTCAAGGCCCCCAGGTACGGCGAGTACTCCTGCGAAACAGGTCCTCTGGCTGCTACCCTGGTCAACTACGTTGCCGGCAACGAAGACTTCAAGAAGCCTGTGGACACAGTCCTCAATGCTCTTGGCGTCGGCCCCGAGGCCCTCTTCTCCACCCTGGGCCGCACCGCTGCCCGCGGCGTGCAGACCCTGGCTACCGCAGCTTACTGCGAGCGCCTGCTTGCCGAATACAAAGAAAACATCCGCAAGGACAAGCAGATCTGCGTGGATCCCGAAATTCCTCAGGAAAGCAAGGGCGTCGGCTTTGTCGAAGCTCCCCGTGGCGGTCTCTCCCACTGGATGGTTATCGAGAACGGCCGCGTGAAGAACTTCCAGCTCGTTGTTCCCACAACCTGGAACCTCGGACCCCGCGATGCCAAGGGTGTGCTTGGCCCCTGCGAAGAAGCCCTTATCGGCACGCCTATCGCAGATCCCAAGCGTCCTGTTGAAATTCTGCGTACAGTACACTCCTTCGACCCCTGCATCGCCTGCGCCGTGCACGTCATCGACGGCCAGACCAACGAAGTGCACAAGTTCAAGGTTCTGTAGTCTACGCTGTTACTATTCAAGTTTTCAGGGCCGGAATGTGTCATTCTGACCCTGAAACAGTCTGACAGGCGGAAGCGGTTATTTTTGGCCTCTTCCGCCTCTCATTTTATCCACTGCGCCGTCCCCATTAAGCGGCATACACTGAGAGGGAAAAAATGGCTGAGAATGACCGTCTGTGCATACTTGGCGTGGGAAATACCATTCTCACCGA
>JAUMVQ010000315.1 GCA_030530085.1 Desulfovibrionaceae bacterium
TCTATCTGTTTTTTGGCGGCTGTACCACAATCGTCAACATTGCAAGCTATGCCGTATGCGCTCGCATCCTCAATTTAGGGACAATGGTTGCGACTGTCATCGCATGGTTTCTGGCCATACTGTTTGCCTATATTACCAACAGGAAATGGGTCTTCGGGAGTTCTGCCACAAGTGCCAGAGCCATTCTTCTTGAAGCCTTCACCTTCTTTTCCTGCCGGCTCACAACAGGACTGGCTGACTTAGCCATGATGTGGTTCTTTGTTGTGTATTTAGGATGGAACGATATCGTTATCAAGGTAATAGCCAACATAGCCGTTATCGTTATGAACTACATTGCCAGCAGATGGATCATTTTCAAGAAATAAGAAGTTACAAAGAACAAGCACTATGTATCAAAAAAGCACCTCCACACTTTTTTATAGATATATTGACAGAATTGTAGATACCTGGCGAAAGAGACGAACTAAAGGAAGGTCATATCCCGTTATTCGCATTTGAGAGGCCTGTCATATCATCCTCCTTTCTTTTCCTGCTATTTCTTTAAGGGCAATGTCACCAAAGAGTAGTTCACCATTTCCCTGCAAAGCCATGAGCCCGTATTTCTTTCTGTAATCCTTCCCTCGGAAATGGCTTTTGCACACCGGAAGAAGCACATCTCCGTCCAGCACATATGAAAATCCCGGTCAGGGGCATTCCTGGCCGGGATTTATAGCTTGTCTGTGTGTCAGGTTACTTCTTTGTCCAGCAATCCATGAATTCGGATACCGGATGACCTTCCTTGATATGTGTCAAAAGGGCACTGCCGAAAACAGCGGCATCAGGCCTTGCCTCTTCCGGCAGGACTTCCAGCTGCTCAGGTCGGCTCAGTCCAAAGCCCATGGCTATGGGCAGCTTAAAGCATTTCCTTGCCCTTTCCATGGTGGATGCAACCACAGGGGCAACCTTGGCCCTTGCGCCGGTAACACCCATGACAGACACTACATAGACATAGCCCTCTGACACATCAGCATACAGCTTCATGCGCTCGCTGCTGGTATTGGGTCCCACAAGGGCGATTAGCGCTATGCCTTCCTTTTTCAGGATCTCCCTGATGTCATGGGCCTCGTCATAGGGAAGATCCGGGATAATCATCCCGTGCACGCCTGCTTCACGGGCATCATGAGCCAGCTTTTCAAAGCCGTACTGCATAAAGGGATTGAGATAGCCCATCAGCACCAGGCCTGCTGAAAACACGCCATTGCGGAGCTTGAGTCCTTCCAGAATCTGCTTAAGGTTCACACCGTCTGACAGGACCTGGCGGCTGGCGTTCTCGACTACGGGACCGTCAGCAACGGGGTCGGAAAAAGGAACACCTATTTCTATAACGTCTGCACCATTCTCATCCAGCTCTGCCAGGCTCTGCCAGAAGGTATCTTCATCAGGATAGCAGGCTGTCAGGAAGGGAATAAGGGCGTATCTGCCCTGTTCTTTGGCAGCACGGATTTTTTCTTCCAGGATATGCATGACTAGGCCTCCTCATCTGCGTCGCCGACGCCGAAACGAGCGCCGAGGTATTTCTTAACAATTCCCATATCCTTATCGCCGCGTCCCGAAAGATT
>JAUMVQ010000316.1 GCA_030530085.1 Desulfovibrionaceae bacterium
AGGAAATATCTCTCCATGAACGATATCGTGCACGTTTTGCTGGACCAGCTTGAGGGGATGATGAAGATCCACAAGTGTTCCCGTGCCGAACTGGCCGGCATTCTTACTGCGGCAGGATGTCCGGTTACAGAGCGCACCCTGATAGACTATCTTACCGTATCAAGAAAGGATGCAAAGGAAGGGAACACGCACTACAGCAGGCTGAAGGACAAGATTCTTGGCCAGGCCGGAAGAGGGGAGAACACAAACTGCGCAGACTCTTGCGCCGCTTCCATACCACAGGAAGATGGTGCCAGTGACGAACAGCAGGCTTATGATGATGCCGTTTCCCAAGATGATGGCTGGTTGGCCTCTGCCATATCCTCTGCCATGGCCGGCATTGAAGCAAAGGCTATGGCAAAACAGCACATCAGGGATATGTATGAAGCCAGGAAACGCAGGAAGAAGGCCAGAAATGCCAGAAAGCACAGGTAGCAGGATCCGCCGTGCCTTGTCCTTAGGAAACGGGGAGAATGTGCGAACTGCATAAGGCATGGCGCAAATTTTACCAGGGCACCAAAAAAGGCAGCCGTATTGTTGTACGGCTGCCTCAGGTACTGGTAATAAAGGTACAAGGCTATTTGAGCCTTGCGATAATCATGTCGGCTACTTTCTTGCCGCTCATCAGCATGCCGCCGAAGATGGGGCCCATGCGCGGCGTGCCGGAAACGGCTGAGGAGGCCATTCCGCAGACATAGAGGCCGGGATAGATTTCCTTTGTCCCTTCCACAACAAGGGCCTCGCCCTCGGTCACGTCAAGGGAACGCTCGCCTATGACGCCGCCTGTAGACGTATCAAGCTTGATGCCGTTTTTGCGTGCGACAACACGGCAGATCTCGCTGTCATGGCCAGTGCCGTCAATGACGAATTTGGCGTAGATATTTAAGGGATCAACATGCAGGCCTTCGCGCAGGACTGGTGTCCAGTTGACCACGACGCCGCTTACGGCATTGTTCTTGTAGATTACGTCCTCTACGGAGTAGCAGTTGAAGATGGTCGCTCCGGCGTGCACGGCGTGGTACAGGAGCGATGATGTACTTTCAACCGAATCCATGGTATACAGCCCGTCCTCATAGGGATGGAATGTAATGTCGAAATCGGCAACGATGGGCATGGCCTCTTCCTGAATGACCAGCTGGTTGAACATCATGGCTCCGCCCCACATCCCGCCGCCGGGAGAGAGCTTGCGGTCAAACAGGGCAACATGCAGACCGGCCTTTGCCAGGTAGTATGAAGCCACAATGCCGGACGGGCCGCCGCCGACAATGGCGACATCCAGTTCCAGATTGCGCTGCATCTTGTCGAAATAGGTACTCAGTATACCTTTGGATACTTGAACTTCTATCATAACATGGTCCCTTAATACACTGCGATGCCTTTATAGCATGCAGCCAGGCGGTACTTGTTAAATTAGTTCTCTTTGTCCGTACAGCAGGACAAATCTATTTTCTGCCTGCTCATAGATCCTTTCAGTCCATGAACAGCATGAAAAATAAACTGTACAGGCATGGAGTATTAATTTCAAGGTAAAAGAGCATAAGCACAGCTGTGCAGGAAT
>JAUMVQ010000317.1 GCA_030530085.1 Desulfovibrionaceae bacterium
GGATGGCAGGTGTTTTGCCTTGACGCAGCCCGGCTTTTTGCCGGACAATATGTGGCAAAAGAGCAACTTTTTCATTTTTATCACAATGGAGGATTCTCATGGACAGACGACTCTTTCTTGGTAGCAGTGCAGCCTTTGCCCTGGCACTTGGCTCTTTGTCAGCCGTATCTGCCCAGGCTGAGGAAAAAGCAACCTCAGACACAAACAGCTCCCAGTCCCAGAATAACGCAGGCACCAGTGCCGACGGCAAGGTCGTGTCCCTTCCTCCTGTTGACAGGAAGGGCGGGCGTTCCCTCATGCAGTGCCTTATGGCGCGCCGCTCGGACCATATGCCAGGATCAGGCGAGCTTACGGAGCAGGAGCTTGGCGGCCTTCTTTTCAGCGCCCTTGGCGTCACCTCCGAAGACGGCAAGTTTGTGGTGCCGACAGCCCTGAACAAGCGCAAGCTTGCCCTCTATGCCGTCCTAAAGGACGGTGTCTGGCAGTATCTGCCGGAAAAGCATGCCCTGCAGCGCGTGCTTATGGGCGACCACAGGGCAAAATTCGACGGCTCTGCCTGCATCCTGCTCTATACGGCCCCATCTGATGAGAAGTTTTCTGCCATGCATGTGGGCTCCATGTACCAGAATGCCGGCCTCTTTTGCGCCTCAGCCGGCCTGAAAAACTGCGTCAAATACCAGAAATGCCGCGCCCTGGACAAGGATCTTCCCCTGCCTGATGGCTGGGAAACCTTCATCTCCCAGTCCGTGGCAAAATAATGCCCTGTTAAAAGCCGTCTTCTTAAGCCGGTTTATGAACATAAATACAGGATACAGCGTATGGCATGCAGCCGGGATTTTCTGAAAGCTCTTCTGGACGGGGATGAGTTCTCCCGCCAGATGACAGGGCATACCGTCCTGCCGGAAGAGCAGGCTTGCTATGCCTCTGCCAGGCGTCCCCTGCCAAAGGCCGTTGCAGATATCCTGAAAGTCCTTGGCGCTGAGAGCCTCTATGCCCATCAGGCTCTTGCCATGGACCATATCAGGGTCGGGCACGATGTTGTCGTGACAACCCCCACAGCCTCTGGCAAGACCTTTATCTACAACCTGCCTTTTCTGGAACGCCGCCTCCAGGATCCAGAGGCTACGGCCATCTATCTCTTTCCCCTGAAGGCCCTGGCCCAGGACCAGAAAAACATCCTGGAAAGCCTGACCAGGCACTGGCCCGAGCATGCAAGGCCGCCTGTTGCCCTGTACGATGGCGACACGCCAAAAATCCTCCGGCAGTCCTCATCACCAATCCTGAGATGCTCCATCTGGGGATACTGCCGTATCATGAGCGCTGGACCACATTTCTGGCATCGCTTGCCTTTGTGGTGCTGGACGAGGCCCATATATACAGAGGCGTCTTCGGGGCGCATATGGCAGGCGTCCTGCGGCGCCTTGACCGTATTCTTGCCCGCTACAATGCACGTCCGGCCCATGTCCTCTGCACGGCCACGCTCGGCAACCCCGGCCAGCTGGGACAGCTTCTGCTTGGCCTTGAAAAAGAGCCTGCCGTCATCTCAAAGTCCGGCGCTCCCAGGGGCGTCAGGCACATGGTCTTTATGAA
>JAUMVQ010000063.1 GCA_030530085.1 Desulfovibrionaceae bacterium
CCTCAGCCTGAGGCCAATCCGGAAGCATGGCAGCAACAGGATCAGAATGCCGGCCTCAGCTTCTCAGACCAGCCCGGGGAAGGGAAAAAAGGCCCCAAACTGGCTATTATTGTGGCCATTGCCATCGCTTTGCTGCTGGCCTGCGGGGCAGGCCTCTATTTCAGCGGCGTCCTGGATGACATCATAGGAAATCAGAACCCGGTAGAAACTCCTGCAGAAAATCAGGAAGATAATGCTAAAGATACTCCCGAAGAGGGAACTCAGCCTGAAAATCCTGATGCCGGCAAGGAAGAACCAGCTGCTCCTGCAGAGGAGCCGCCGGCAGCCGAAGAGCCTGCAGCAGAGCCTCCTGCAACAGAACAGCCGGAAGCTCCTGCAGCCAGTCCTGAAGCAGCTGCCCCTGAGGAAGCTGCCCCGGCCAAGCCGCTCTCTTCTGCCAGGACCCTTCTTCAGAGCGGAGCCGGCAGTGCAGCTCTTCTGGACAAGGCAAAGGCAATGCTGTCGCCTGGTGCCTCCGAAGAGAGCGCTGATGCGGCCTTCCTACTGGTTGAGCAGGCGGCACAGAACGGTGACAATGCCGAGGCCATGTTCATGCTGGGCCAGTTCTACGATCCGTCTGCAGCCATTACCCGCGGCACCATACAGCCTGACCTGATGCAGGCTCATGACTGGTACAAGAAGGCCGCCGGCCAGGGCCAGGGCGAAGCTTCTGCGGCCCTGAACAGCCTGAGGCAGACTGTCGAGTCAAAGGCCAGTACAGGCGACAGGGAAGCACAGTCCCTTCTGAGAAACTGGTAGCAGTGCCGTGAGATACCGGGGCTTCAATGCCTTTAGGCAGGCCCCGGCCGCAGCTGGCCGGAAAAGACACGATTTAACACGGTTCCTGTGCCTGAAGGGACACGGACCATCTTTCAACAGAGTGTAACGGGGTATTTCCAGTGTCAAACAGACTTGTACGCCTCTTTATCTTCAGCTTGTGTGCCATCCTGCTTGCAGGAAGTGCCTCCATTCAGGCAGCCTATGCCAAGCCGCTCCTGCAGGAAGGCAAAAAAGAGCTTTATCAGCGCGTGGTCAGCCATCCCGAGGCCTGCCTGTACGAAAGCGCCGATGAAAAAAGCACTGTCGTCAACGGCAACCTGCGCGCCTTCACACCGCTGTACGTGTATGAGCGCAACGGAAACTGGCTCAATGTGGGCAAAACGACCAATGCTCCAGACGGCTGGATTGCAGCGGACAAGACCACTGCCTGGGACCAGGCCATGACCCTGCTTTTCACCAACCGTTCCGAGCGCGATCCCGTCCTCTTTTTCAAAACAGAAGGCGACCTGAATGCCTTGTGCTCGGCACAGGATATGGAACAACAGCTGGCTGCCATGCAGGCAGGCGTTGCCAAGGGGCAGGCTGACGATCGCATTATGGCAGCAGAGCCTTCTGCCTCTGCAGTCAACAGCAAAAGCTTTTACCTTATGCCCATATTGCAGACCAAGGAGCCTTTTGAGGGCACAAAATTCCTCAAGGTGGCCTCAATCAACCCTGGCTCCAAGGGCAGCAAGACTGACACAGCCGGGAAGGACGGCAAGCCCAGGACCGGCATTGCCATCGTCATTGACACCACCATCTCCATGGGCCCCTACATCGACCAGTGCAAGTCCATGGTAAAGGCTATCTTTGACAAGCTTGCCCAGGACAAGCTCACTGACCATGTGGGCCTGGCCATCGTCGCCTTCCGCAACAGCACAGATGCCTCGCCCAAGGTAGAATATACAACCAAGATTATCAGCGACTTCGTAACCGTGGAAAACCGTGCCCAGCTGGAAACTTCCCTCAAGGAGCTGAATGAATGCAAGGCATCCACGCACAGCTATGCGGAAGATTCCCTGGCAGGCGTCTATGTGGCAGCCGAATCCCTGTCATGGCAGGACTATGACTCGCGCATTATCCTGCTGGTCACTGACGCAGGCCCCCTGCCTCCTACAGACCGCTACAGATCCGTCTTCATGGAGCCAAGGGAGCTCAATGACTATACCCGCAAAAAGGGCATCTGGACCGTTGTTGTCCACGTGAAGTCGCCTTCCGGCAAAAAGGACCACGAATCTGCCCAGAAGGCCTACCAGGAACTGTCCCTTGTGGACGGCAAAAGCCAGTACCAGACCGTCAAGACGGACAATGCCAAGCAGGGCGCCCTGTACTTTAGGCGTGTAGGCGAAGCCATGGCCAAGACCATGGCCTCCATGGTTTCCTACACTGCAGAAGGACGCCTCATTACCAGGCCCAAGAGCGAGGCAGCAGCAGCCCAGAAGCAGGACACGCCCGAAGACATGGCAGACCGCATAGGCTATGCCATGCAGCTCGATTTCCTTGGCCGTGCCAACAAGACCAGTGCGCCCGAAGTGGTAAGCAGCTGGATAACGGACATGGACTTGCAGCGCCTTGCCCAGGGACAGCATGTCCCCAACGTCGAAGTGGCCGTTATGCTGACCAAGGCACAGCTCTCCGACTTGAGCGACCAGGTGCAGACTATTGTTGACAATGCAGAACGTACCAAGAAGTCTGATGCCAAGGACTTCTTCCAGGGCATATTGTCTGCATCAGCCAAGAGCGCCCGCGATCCCAATGCGCCCACCAGCGGCAAGACACTGGCCGAGCTGGGCGTACTTGGGGAATTCCTGGACGGCCTGCCCTACAAGAGCGCCATCATGGATCTTACTGAGGATGACTGGTACCGCAAGAGCGTGGGCGAGCAGACAGCCTTCATCAACAGGCTGAAATCAAAGCTTGTCCGCTACCAGGAATATGATGCGGACAAGCAGCTCTGGGAAAGCTTTGGCGTCAACAATGCCAACGAGCGTGTCTGCCGCATTCCCCTGGACATGCTGCCCTAAGAAACCATGGCCATACTGACACAAGGATATGACGGGCCTGTTTTTGCACTGCACAATGTCTGCAAAACCAGGCCCGGAGCCGAACATTTCAGCCTGCATATTGCCAACCTCCGTGTCAGGGCAGGTGATGCCCTGGCACTGGTTGGCGAATCAGGCTGCGGCAAGAGCACGGCACTGGATCTTCTGGCCTGTGCCCTGCGTCCAGATGCTCCTGGAAAGGACAGCTTTTTTATCTTTTCTCCCACTAAGGAGAAAAGGATAGATGTTTTTAAGGCCTGGGAAAGGGGCGGCAGCAATGCCATGGCACAAGAGCGCATGCAGCACTTAGGCTATGTCCTGCAGACAGGCGGCCTGCTTCCTTTTCTCACCTGTGCCGACAACATCACCCTGACCTGCAAGGTGCTCAACACTGTCCACAAGCATATCAGGACCATACGGGATATTATAGAACAGCTTGGCATTGCGCCCCTTCTTTCAAAATACCCCTCACAGCTCTCGGTAGGACAGCGCCAGCGCGTGGCCATAGCCCGTGCCATGGCCCACAATCCCTCTGTCATCCTGGCTGACGAGCCGACGGCTGCCCTGGACCCTGCCAACTCACGCCTGGTCATGCAACTGCTTCTGTCCCTGGCCCACAGGCAGAACAGCACTGTCATCATGGTAAGCCATGAGCAGGCCCTGGCCAGGCAAACCGGCTTTACCCTTGTGCCGCTGGTCACCACACAGACAAAAAACGGCGTTGTCTCCACGCTCTCCTGCTACTAAGGCAGGGCTTGTTCCATAGAAGGATATGCATGCGCAGTTTCATCCACATTATCCTGCTGGCCGTTGCCGACTACCGCAGGGAAAAACTGCTCTCCCTCTGTTCTGTCCTTGGTCTGACAGCCGTTCTGGCGCCCCTGCTCATTTTATATGGCGTAAAGTTCGGCGTGATGGCAACGCTCAATGAGCGCCTGCTCTCCAATCCCTATACCCTGGAAATCAGCCCGGTCCAGTCCGGCAACTATACGAAGGCACTTCTTTCTGAATGGGCCAGGCTTGACGGAGTGCAGTTTGTCCTGCCAAGGACCCGCAGCCTTGCTGCCACCATGAAGCTGACTGCTGTGCATTCAAACAGGGAGTCCTCAGTCACGGTTTCGCTTGAGCCCACTGCCAAGGGAGATCCTCTGCTTCTGCACTACGGCATCCAGTCCGTGACCATGGTTCCCTATAACAAAAAGACGCAGGGCAGTGCCAAGGATGACATTGCAAAGGCCAGCAGTGCCCAGGACAGAAGTACAAAGAATGGCAGTGCAAAGAACACAAGCAAAGCCGCACCCGCAGCGGACGGGGGGCAGAAAAAACCTCTTCTTGCCCCGGTGCCCCAGGTGCACTCCAAAAGCCTGCGCGAGGCAGGCTGCGTTCTCTCCCAGCCGGCCGCAGCCAAGCTTGGCATACATGAAGGGGACAACATCCTCGGCAAAGTAGAGAGAAGCGACGGCGGGACTGTGTCCAGCGCCTACATACGCCTTCTGGTCACGGGCATACTGCCGGTATCGGCCCAGCAGAAAGCCGTAGCCTACATACCGCTTGAGCTTATGGTTGCCACCGAGGATTTTCGCGATCACCGGGAAGTTCCCGAGCTTGGCTATGAAAACGGCTGGACAGGCGACAGGCGCCCTGATGGGGAGCGTGCCTATTCAAGCTTCAGGCTCTATGCCAGAAGTACCAAGGATGTGGCCGTCATCAGGGACTACCTTGCAGCCAGGCAGACAGATACCTATACCCACGCCGAGGAAATAGAGCAGCTGGATACCCTTGAAAAAGGGCTCATGCTTATCTTTACGCTCATCTGCGCCACAGCGGGAGTAGGCTTCTTCCTCTCCACAGCCAGCAATGTCTTTGCGGGCATCAAGCGCAAGGAGCGCACCCTGGGATTATTGCAGCTGACAGGCTTTTCCACTGGCAGCCTTGTCTTCTTTCCCATGACCCAGGCCATACTGACAGCCATCTTGGGAAGTACGGCTGCCACAGGCGCCTACATGCTCTTTTCTTCCCTGCTTAACCACATTTTTTCAGGAGCCCTGGGGAGCACGGCTGCCGTCTGCATGCTGACCCCGGTCCACTTTGTCATGGCCTTTCTTCTGGCCATTGGCATTTCCTTTATGGCCGCACTGGGGCCGTCCATACGATCTACCAGAATAGAACCGTCAGAGGTGATACGTGATGTCTAACATTTTTTCAGCCTGCAGGCCCCTCAGGGAAAAGCTTTGCCTTGCGCTCAGGGGGCTCATCATAAGCTCGCTTCTGGCTGTACCCTGCCTGCCTTCGCAGGACTGTGCCTTTGCAGCCCTTGTTGCCAAGGGCTCAGCCCAGCTTCAGGACACATACAACCCCAAGCCTGACCCTGAGGACATTATCCTGCCCATGCCCAACGGACTCTCCATGGTCTTTAAGCTTGTGGCAGTGCCTGTCGGCGGCACGCTCAGTTCCATGCCGGCCTCGCTTGGCGTGGCAAGTGCAGGAGAAGGACGCGAACTCTATGACAGCAACTATGTAGCGCCACTTTCGGCCGCCTTCAGCTGGCAGGACCTGCCTGAAAACTGGCTTGCGTCCGTACCCAAGGACAAGCGCTCCAAATACCGCTATTACCTCATTGCCAAGTATGAGGTAAGCCAGCTGCAATGGAAGGCAGTCATGGATCCTTCCTGCGATGTCACCAAGATCACCAGCAAGGATGCCTGCCCGGTTTCTTCCATTTCATGGTATGACGCCCTGCAGTACACCGAAAAATATACTGACTGGCTTCTGAAGGAGCACCCTGACGCCCTGCCCTCAAGCGCCAGCAACACGGCAGTTACCGGTTTCTTGCGCCTTCCTACTGAGGCTGAATGGGAATATGCGGCCCTAGGCGGGCAAAATGACGTGAAGCCTGGAAAGCAGCAGGACTTCTTCACCATGGACGAGAGCCTGACCCTGGACGACTATGCCGTCTATTACAAGGAGGGAACGTCGCACAATGCCTCCGAAGCCCAGCCCATAGGCTCAAAGCGCCCCAATCCGCTGGGACTGTACGACACTGCAGGCAACATAGCCGAAATGACCATGGATCCCTTCCGCTTTTCCATGGCAGGCGCCCTGCTGGGATCTGCAGGCGGCTTTGTGCGCAAGGGCGGATCCTTCCAGACAGCCAGGGAAGAAGTCATGCCCGGACGAAGAGAGGAAGCAGCACCCTTCCAGAAAAAAGGCGTCCTGAAGGCACGCGACCTGGGATTCAGGCCTGTCATCTCCTGCGTCAACATTCCGGACATTGCCATCCTGAAAGAGATAGAAAAAGAGCACCTGGAAGATGTGCCGCAGATACTGCCTGGACAGGTTGACGAGGGCACATTGCAGCAGGAACTCCAGAAGCTCATTGACAAGGCTGGCAGTGAGCAGAGCAAGGCCAACCTCAGGGCATTGCAGAGCCAGTTCCACCAGAAAAGCCGCCTTGAGGCCGAGGCCCGCACTGCCACACTGGCCTCAAAGTTGCAAAACTGCATCATGTATCTCAAGGCAGTGGAGCACTACCAGTTCCGCTTGAGCGTCAGCACCATGCAGAAGAACAGCCAGGAGAACATGCTGAAGAACCAGCCCCAGAACAAGGAAAAGTGGCAGGGGCTCATCCAGAAGTCCAATCTGGCCATTACCAATTTCAACCACTACATTGACAATGCTGTCTCCCTCTATATCAGCGATCTTGGCGATATAGTGCAGGGAACAACGGACAAGGACAGGCAGAAGGCACTGGCAAGCCTTAAAAATACCTATTCTTCCTCGCAGACAAGCTACAACAAGGAAATGATGCGCATACTGGCTCTCGTGCAAAAAGACACGGCAGACCTTGCCAAGGGCAAAAAGCTGAGAGCCGCCACGGTAAAGCAGGCACTTAGCCAGGCAGGAAAGCAGGGCAAGAAGAAGTAAGCCTGCGCCAAGCGCCTGACATGCCGCTTCAAAACAGTTTTTAAGCCGTTTTTTGCAAATATTCCGCTTTTTTTAGCGGAGGAATAGATATGAAAAAAGAGCCCGTTCTTCCCTGTGCACCGTATCCTGGCCAAAATGCCCTGCAGAAGGCACGCATCCTGATAAAAAAAGCACTGCCTGCTGCAGTGCTGCTCATCTGCTTCTGCCTTTTTGCCGGCACGGCAAAGGCACAGGCCGGCTTTGAGGCTGCCACCAATCCGCACCCTGAGGCAGGGGACATTGTTCTTCCCATGCCCAAGGGCCTTTCCATGGCCTTCCGTGTGGTGGCAGTGCCTTCCCACAGCCTTCTGCGTTCCCTTGAAACAACCATGGGCACTACAGGGACCTCAGCAGACGAGGAGCTTTCTGCCACGGAATCAGGCTACCGTGCCAGGCTCTCAGCCCCGTTCAGCGACAAGGATATTCCTGAAAGCTGGAAAAAAAGCCTTCCCGGCGATGCCACGGGATCGTTCTTCTACTACCTCATTGCCAAATACGAAGTGACCAGGCTGCAGTACAGGGCCGTCATGGAGGACGAGGCAAAGGAGCTTACAGCTGGAAACGGTGACAGCCTGCCAGTGAGCAATATCAGCTGGTATGATGCCATGGCCTTTACGGCCAGATATACTGACTGGCTTATTGCCAACCATCCTGACATGCTTCCAGGCTTCTACCAGGATGCGCGCAATACGGGCTTTGTGCGCCTGCCTACCGAGGTTGAGTGGGAATATGCTGCCCATGGCGGACAGTTTGAGTCAACCAACTACCGCCAGCAGCCCTTCTTCCATATGGATGAAGGGAAAACTATCGCTGACTATGCTGTCTGCAAGACGACAGCCCCTGCCCCTGTAGGCTCAAAGAACCCAAACCCTCTTGGAATCTATGACACGGCCGGCAATGTTGCCGAAATGACGCTGGATGCCTTCCGCTTCTCTGCAGGCGGCAAGCTCCAGGGATCTGCAGGCGGCTTTGTGCGCAAGGGCGGATCCTATGCTGAAAAGGAGCAGGAACTCTACCCCGGCAGCCGCGAGGAATTCTCCCTTTTTACCAAGAAAGGATCCACAAAATCTGCCGACCTGGGCTTCAGGCCGGTTATCTCCGGCATCAATACCCCTGAGGGCGACCGCATACTGCGCCTTGAGGAAGAATACAACAGGATGAGCGGCCAGACCGAGAGCCATGACAATAACAATGAGGCAGCCGCCTCAACGCCCATGGGCGAACTGAACCGCTTAATCAGTAAAACAACAGACCCTGTTCTTTTAAGCCATCTTGTCTACCTGCGTTCCGAGCTTGCGAAAAGCAATATCGTTCAGAACCAGGAACGGGCAAACAAGGCCTGCAACCAGATACAGCAGTGTGCCATGACCTTAGAAGGCATACGCAATATCAATCACAAGTCCTTTATTATAGAGAACCTTGAGCTTAAGGCCATCAATATCACCATTGAAAAATCTACTTCTGACAAGCAGAAAAAGGAGTGGCAGAAGCGCAAGAAGATGAAGGAGCAGGAACTGGCTGCCAATCAGGCCCTGCTGAAGGAAACGGCCGCCTCCTATATCAGCGACATCAAGGAAATAAGCCGGCTCGACAGCAACGACGTAACAGCCAGCTTCCAGGTCTTGGAAGCTCTCTACCGCGGCAATGACCGCTACAACACGCGCATGAGCCGCATACTGAAGCTTGTCAGGAAGCATTATGATGCCGTATTGAATAAAGGAGCCCTTAACCAGGACGCACTGCTGAAAGAATTGTCTGAAGAAAGGTAGGTGCGGCCGCCAGATATCGGCCTTACACGCCTCAACTGCAAGACAAACAGACTCTGCCTGGCAGAGAAGGAGCAAACGATGACAGAGAATACAACGTCTTCCTTACCACGCATCGGATGGATTGGCACAGGTGTCATGGGCGTTGCCATGGCAGGCCACCTTATTGATGCCGGCTATGAGCTGACAGTCTACAACAGGACAGCCAGCAAGGCCGAGCCCTTGTGCCAGAAAGGAGCAAAGCTGGCTGCCTCAGTACGCGAAGTGGCAGAAAATTCCGATGTTGTCTTCACCATTGTCGGGATGCCGTCAGATGTCTGGACTGTGCTTACGGACGAAAACAACGGTGTTATTGCCCATATCAAAGAAGGCGGCATTGTCTGCGACATGACTACATCCAGCCCCTTCCTTGCTTCAAGCTTTGCCGAAAAGGGACTGGAAAGAGGCGTTTTCGTACTGGATGCCCCTGTCACAGGCGGAGACGTAGGCGCCCGCAATGCTACGCTGTCCATTTTTGCAGGCGGCGACAAACAGGCCTATGAGACTATTCTGCCTATTCTTAACTGCATGGGCAAAAGCATGATGTACTGCGGAGAAGCAGGCATGGGGCAGAAGGCCAAGCTGGCCAACCAGGTTGCCATTGCCGGCGTTATGTTCAGCGTCTGCGAATCCCTGCTCTTTGCCGCACAGGCAGGGCTTGATGTACGCGAGTGGCATTCGCTGGTGGTCAAGGGAGCGGCAGGCTCCACGGCCATGGGCACGCTGGGAAGCCGCATGATGGACGGCGACGATGAGCCTGGCTTTTTCATCGACCATTTTGTCAAGGATCTGGGCCTAGTCCTTGATCAGTGCCGCTTCATGAAAATTGTCCTGCCAGGCGCCGAGCTGGCTGACAGGTTCTACCGCCATATGCAGCAAAACGGGTACGGAAAAAAGGGTACCCAGGCGCTCATAAAGGCACTGGCAGAATTCTCAGGCAAAGAATGGCACGCCATTAAAAAGTAAGTTTTACGGTTTTCAAAAGATCATACAGGGGGCTTACAGCCCCCTTTTTTTGTGCCATGCCAGGATGCGGCGCATAAGCAGGATGGAAAACTATGGTAAGCATCCTATGACCCCTTTGTAGCCTATTTTCATCCATAGTATAAAGCCTCC
>JAUMVQ010000064.1 GCA_030530085.1 Desulfovibrionaceae bacterium
AAAGACCAGAGTTAGACAATATATTTATTGACTCTAAAGACATGGTAGATGCTCTTATACATATTATTTCTATATTAAATAACAGGAAAAAAAGATTTTTTTAAGCCTGCAGCGTATAGCTAAAAAATAAAGGGCGCAGAATGAAGAGGCACAGAATGAACTGTGCCTCTTTCCTTTCTCCGGCCGCAAGCCCCAGTCAATGCGCTATGCAGCCATCTTTTGCCTGCTTTCCCCTGCCCTTTCCCTGCGGCAGAACATCCTGTTTGTCCGTTGTGAAAAGAAGCGGATTGCTATACTATTTCCTGATCAGTTTTGCAGCAAAGCACAGCTTCTTTGCTGTTTCCCCGTCATGTAACAGAGACTGTAATGCAGAATTTCACCCTTGATAACAGCACAGATGCCCGGACAGAAGCCGCAGCAGAATTATCGCCTGACACAGATTTTGAAAACTTGAAGAAAAGCTACCGCATCACGCCCATGTTTGAGCAGTACCTGGCAGTCAAGAAAGAGTACCGGGAATACCTGCTCTTCTACCGCATGGGAGACTTTTACGAGCTGTTTTTTGACGATGCCAAAATCTGCGCCAGGGAACTGCAGCTGACGCTTACCTCGCGCAACAAGGAAACCGAGGCACCCATCCCCATGTGCGGCATGCCCTGGCATGCAGTGGAAAGCTACACAAGGCAGCTGGTTGACAAGGGCTATACCATTGCCATCTGCGAGCAGATAGGCGACCCCAAGGCAGCCCAGGGCATATTGAAGCGCGAGGTAACCCGCATCATCACGCCAGGCACCCTCACCGAGGATGTCAACCTGACAGCCAAAAATCACAACTACATTGGTGCCGTTGTCTTTGACAAGGGCAAAGGCGGCTTTGTGTGGGCAGACATCTCCACCGGGCACTGGACCGGGCTTGAAGGCTCTGAGTCAGGCATCTGGCAGTGGGTGCTCAAATATGCCCCGCGGGAACTTATCCTTGAGGACAGCTGCGTTTTGCCGCAGCACACAGATCTTGGCACCATGCGCCTGGTGCGCAGGGGAAAGACAGTCTTTGACCTGAGGCAGTGCACGGAAAGGCTTCTGCACTGCCAGCAGGTCCAGGATCTGGCAACGCTCGGCATGCACAACTGCAAGCTTCTGCCCAGGGCAGCAGGCGCCCTGCTTGCCTATCTGACCCAGACCCAGAAAACGGATGTAACCCATCTTCAGCCCTTCAGGCCGGCAGACACAGGGCACTATCTTATTATAGACGATGTCACCGAGCACAACCTGGAGATATTCACCCGCCTCAACGGAAGCCGCGGCAAGGGCACGCTGCGCCATGTCATGGACGGCACCATTACCCCTATGGGCGGCCGCCTGCTTGAGGACATGCTCCGCAATCCCCTGCGCAGCATCACAGCACTTGAAGGGATACAGGATGCAGTCGCCTGCCTGCTTGAGGCAGGCAGCGCAAGAAGCGACTTGAGAAACGTCCTGCAAAGCGTTGCCGATCTTGAGCGCATGGCCACGCGCGTCTCGCTCAACAGGACAACGCCCAAGGATCTTTTGTCCCTGCGCAATTCCCTGCGCATACTGCCCGAGATACAAAAAATACTGGCCGGGCTGCCAGACTGCAAGGACAGCAAAGGCTGCGCAGTGCAGGTGCCTGAAGCCATACGCTCCGTCCTGTCTTCCTGGGACAACATGACCGAATACTGCGATCTGCTGAACTCTGCCCTGGCTGATCCGCCCCCGGTGCTTGTCACCGAAGGCGGCATCTTCTGCCAGGGGTACAATGCCGAGCTCGACAAGTGGATCGACCTGGCCACGCATGCAGAGCAGAAGCTGCAGGACCAGGTGGCAAAGGATCAGGCGCGCCTGGGATCTGTCAGGATAAAGCTCGGCAACAACAGGATCTATGGCTACTACTATGAAATTTCCAAAGCCCAGGCTACTGCAAGCCTGCCTGACGACTTTGTGCGCAGGCAGACCCTGGTCAATGCCGAAAGATACATATCGCAGGGCTTGAAGGAGCTGGAAAACGACATCGTCCAGGCCCAGGAAAAGCGCTGTTCCCTTGAGTACGCGCTCTACCAGGAACTGCGGGCCCAGGTGGCGCAGTGGCGTCCCAGGATAATGGCCATGGCCAAAACCGTTGCCTGGATAGACTACTGGCAGGGACTGGCCCAGAAGGCCCGTGAAAAGGGCTGGACCAGGCCGCACCTGACAGACAGCACCAATATTGACATCCGGGAAGGCCGCCATCCAGTTGTCGAAGAGATGCAGGGCAGGGCAAACTTTGTGCCCAACAGCTTTGTCCTCAATGAAAAAAAGCGCCTCTGCCTGCTGACAGGCCCCAACATGGCCGGCAAGTCAACTGTTTTGCGGCAGGTGGCACTGTTGTGCATCATGGCCCAGACAGGATCCTTTGTTCCGGCAGAAAGGGCAGAAATCGGCATCATAGACAAGCTCTTTTCACGCGTAGGCGCCTCGGACAACCTGGTCCAGGGACAGAGCACCTTCATGGTGGAAATGATGGAGACGGCGCGCATCCTGCGCCAGGCCACAGCACGCAGCCTCATTATCCTCGATGAAATAGGCAGGGGTACCAGCACCTATGACGGCCTGGCCCTGGCCTGGGCTGTTGCCGAACACCTTGCTACCAAGTTCAGCGGGTCCCTGCGCACCCTGTTTGCCACCCACTACCATGAGCTGGTCGAGCTGGAAGGACAGATTCCCGGTGTCTTCACCATGAACATAGCCATCCGCGAGGCCAATAAGAGCATACTCTTTCTGCACAAGCTTGTGCCCGGGCCTGCCAGCCGCAGCTACGGCGTAGAGGTCGCCAGGCTTGCAGGCGTGCCTCAGGGCGTGGTTGCCAGGGCAGCAGAGCTTTTGTCACGCTTTGAGGCAGTGCGGGTCATGAGCGGCAAGGCATTCAGGTCCTGCATGAGCATGAGCGACAATACCCTGCCCGGGATTGAGGCGCCTGCTACAAAGAAAAAAGCTGTCACGGCAGAGCCTGGCATGGGGCTGCAGCAGGAGCATCCCCTGGTGCAGGCTGTGAGCGAGCTGGATCTGGACAACATTACCCCGATGAAGGCCCTGGCCATTCTGGGCGAATGGAAGAAAATCTGGGGGCGCCAGGACAAGGATGCGGCAGCTGAAAAGGAAAATCCGGCCCAGGGACCGGATGACAATGCGGATGACGATGCAAATGCCTGATTAAGGCAGTGAACAAGAGGGCAAGAGGGCAAAGAGCCATGGCCATAGGTAACTGTTTTTCCTGCATACAGAATATCGCAGAGGAACGCATACGCGAGGCGCAGGAACAAGGCGTTTTTGACGATCTGCCCGGAAAGGGGGAGCCTCTGCCTGAAGTTGACGAGAGCGGCATTCCGGAAGAGCTGCGCATGGCCTACCATGTCCTCAAGAACGCCAACTGCCTGCCGCCAGAGGTAGAGGAAAGAAAGCAGATAGCAGCCCTCTGCGAGCTGCTGGACGAAGACTGCGACGAGCAGGTCAGGCTGCAGCAGATGCGCAAGCTTGAAGTGCTGGTGGTCCGCTGCAAGATGCGGCAGGGACGCAGCCTGGCACTGCATGCCGCGGACGATGCCTACCTGGACAAGATTCTCGACAAGATACGGATATACAGGCAAAAAAAGGCCTGAGGCTGCCTGCTCTCGTACATGTCCTCAGGTCCCCTGCTCCCGGCACCTTGTCAGAATATGGCTTGAAGAGTACAACACGGCATCAATTTTATAACAAAAATTTTTTTGGATTTTGGAGGCACATCACCATGGCTCTGAGTATAGGTATAGTAGGCTTGCCCAATGTGGGTAAATCCACTTTGTTCAACGCCCTCACAAAGGCCCAGAATGCCCAGGCTGCCAACTACCCCTTCTGCACTATTGAGCCAAACAAGGCCACTGTTGCCGTTCCCGATGCCCGCGTGGATGCACTGACTATAAAGGCAAAGCCCAAAAAGACGATCTATGCCAGCGTCGATTTCATCGACATTGCAGGCCTGGTCAGGGGCGCAAGCAAGGGCGAGGGGCTGGGCAACCAGTTCCTGGGCAATATCCGCGAGTGTGCCGCCATTGTGGAAGTGGTGCGCTGCTTTGAGGATGAAAATATTACCCACGTGGACGGAACCGTGGATCCCATCCGCGACATAAGCACCATTGAGACTGAACTGCTCCTGGCAGACCTTGAGACGGCGTCAAGGCGCCTTGAGCGCCTGCAAAAGCTCTCCAGGACCAGCAAGGACAGCCGTGCCATGGCCGAGCTTGTGGAAAAGCTTGTAGCCCATCTCAATGAGGGCAATCCTGCCTCATCCTTTGCCCTGCCTGAGGACGATGCCCAGGCTGAGACGCTGTGGCGCGAAATGGGCCTGCTGACGGCAAAGCCTGTCATTTACTGCTCCAATGTGGATGAGAGCGGCCTTGAGGGCAATGAGCTCAGCAAGCGTGTCCAGGACTATGCCGCAGAGCACAATGCCGGCTTTGCCCTGGTCTGCGCCAAGCTGGAAGAAGAGCTGCAGGGCCTTGACGAGGCAGAGCAGAAGGAAATGCTGTCCTCCTTCGGCATTGAGGCCAGCGGCCTGGAAACCGTTATCAGGGCAGGATACGCGACCTTGGGCCTTATCTCCTACTTTACGGCCGGTCCTGACGAGGTGCGTGCCTGGACCATTCACAATGGCTGGAAGGCTCCCAAGGCTGCAGGCGTCATCCACACCGATTTTGAGAAGGGCTTTATCCGCGCAGAAGTCATCTCCTATGACGACTATATGAGCCATGAGAGCGAGGCTGCCTGCAGGTCAGACGGTGTTTTGCGTGTAGAAGGCAAGGACTACGTCGTCCAGGACGGCGATGTCATGCACTTCCTCTTCAACGTGTAGCAGTATTCCGGTTATTTACTGCCTGGCAAATTCAGGGCAGAGCCTATAATGCAGAGTTTACTCCTTTTCTCTGCAGTGCGTACAGGCCCTGCCCTTTTCTTTTTTCCAGCCATATGCCTGCACGCAAAAAAAAGAGCTGCACTCAGAGGCATGTCATTGCCAGTGGATGCAGCGTTCATGAAGCAAGATCGTGCAGGAGCCTTAAGGGACAAAAGGCATACTGCCATGCCTTATGCCCTCTGGCCGGGACGGATCCCGTGAAAAAAGGATCCTGTGAAAGCCAGGTCCGTGAATGGCACGGCATCCTCTCCCGCTGAGGGAAAAGGAGGGAGAGGACAGGCCTTGGTTTTGGGCTACCTCTGCCTGATGCACTTGCAAAGCGATGAAACAGAGCAGGAATGCAGCATATGCACCTCTATGTTCTGCTGCCTTGCGTGCTCAATGGCCTTGCGCCTTGCTTCATGCGATATCTGCTTGGTGAAGATGACAACAGCGTCCGGCGTGCCGATACGGGCCTTGAAGTCAGGCGTGTCGTGCAAGATGCACTTCAGGCTTACACCGCTCTTCTTGGCTGTCTTTATATAGTCCTGCTTTAAGCGGTCTATGCCGCCAATCAAGGTAATGCTCATGGTAATCCTCTCAAGATGTCAGTCTGGCCGGCATCATAAAAGCCTTGCAGCCATCGTGTGATCCGACATTATTGAAAACGGATTTCAAAGTCAATACCCTTTTACAAAAATGCCTGAAAGGAATGAGCCTGTTCCCCTGCAGGGACGAATACGCATCCTCCGCCTGCTGCCGCCTATTCTGCGGCTTTTTCCGGCACAAATAGTTCCGCCTCTGAATAGAGCGCAGCCTTTCCGGCAAGAATCACACGCTCGCCATTCATGCGGCAGTACAGGACACCTGTGCGGGGAGAGGCCTGGTATGCCGTAAGATTGCTCCTTGAAAGCTTTTGCGCCCAGTACGGGATAATATGGCAGTGCCCAGAACCGCATACGGGATCCTCTGCAATATTCAGTTTGGGAGCAAAGGAACGGGAAACACAGTCGTATTCTGTATTGCCGCCTTGTGCTGTTGCATGGAAAAGCAGCCCGTCAAGCCCTTTCAGCTTTTCCAGGTCCGGAGACAAATTTTTCACTGTTCCGGCATCCCTGAACACGCAGACAAGATCCCGCCCCATATAAGCCTCCTCCGGTGCTGCACCAATGGCTTCAGTCATTGCCGGCGTTACCGCAACGGGTTTAAGGCTGTAGGCAGGAAAATCCATCTCATACAATTCTCCGTTCCTGATAACCGTCAAATCTCCGCTCATGGTAGAAAAGACAATGCTTTGCCTGTCCTTTTCACAGTAGTTCAGCAGGACATAGGCGCAGGCCAGTGTAGCGTGGCCGCACAGATCAATTTCTCCGCCGGGAGTAAACCAGCGCAAGGCATAGTGCTCCCCGTTCCTGACAGCAAATGCGGTCTCAGACAGGTTGTTTTCCTTTGCAATGCACTGCATCACACGGTCGGGCAGCCAGTGCTCCAAAACGCAGATGGCCGCAGGATTGCCCCTGAAAACCGTATCTGTAAAAGCGTCAACGACATATTGCTTTAATCTGGTTGTATTCATTGCCAGGACCTCCTTAAAAATTTGCTGGCAGGCTGCACCTATTGCGCACTGACATCTTGTTGTATGCTTGCACCCAGCATTAGTACAACAAATGTTTCTTTCTGTACCATGCAAAAAGGGTATGCTGCGGCATTGACAATACGGGCAAAACTGATGAACTCTTACAAGACCTGCATGAATATGTCATCTGCCTGTCTTTTGCTGCCTTTTCACATGCAGGCATAAGATAAGACAACAAGGAGGATACATATGGTATCAGCTGCCATTGAAAAGATGATTGCCTTTTACAAAGGCAACCTGCACGATATTGACCATTTTCTCAAGGTATGGGCCCTGGCCAGAACAATAGGGGAACAGGAAGGCCTGGACAGCAAAACGCAGAGGACGCTTGAATTTGCCGCAGTTGTCCACGATATCGCCTGTCCCTTGTGCCGGGAAAAATACGGCAACACGCTGGGGAGCAACCAGGAACTGGAAAGCCCCAGGCTTGTGGAAGAGTTCTTTGCAGGCCTTCAGGTGCCAGGTCTTGACGTGAAGCGAATCTCATGGATTGTGGGGCACCACCATACCTACACCGGTGTAGACGGCCCTGACTACCAGATCCTGCTGGAAGCCGATTTTCTGGTCAATGCCGGGGAAAGCTCGTATTCAGAGGCGGCGATAGCAAGCGCCCGCGAGCGTATTTTCCATACAGCTGCAGGCATCCGCCTGCTGGACGAGATGTACCTTAAGCATCGTGCAGCTGATTAGCGGTCAGCCAGGTAAGTCGGCAGACAGTCAGCAAAGACAGGATGAGCAATGCCTGGTGTCAATATCATTAACACAGAGAGCTTTGCCGAGATACGCCAGAATTACGGCTATTACGTAGACAAGACTGGCTTTCTGCCCTCTTTCCTGGATGGCTTCCTGCGTGATCCGGGTAATGCCGGCCGTTTTCGTTCTCCTGGTTCAGTAACACTTTTTACCCGCCCGCGAAGATTTGGCAAAACGCTCTTTATGGATATGCTTGCCAGTTTTTTTGACATCACCAGGGACAGCCGTGCATTATTTGCTGGTCTTAAGGTGTCTACCTGTGAAAGGCTGTGTGCTGAGTGGATGAACCATTATCCGGTCATTTCACTGAGCCTGAAGGACGTCTGTAAGCCGACCTATGCCAGGGCATTGAAGCGGTTCCAAAAGATTGTCTGCGAATTTTGTGAAAAACACCTCTATCTGCTTGCCTCAGAGAGTGTGGCACAAAGTGATAAAAAAATGCTGCAAAATTATCTGGATTGCGAAGCAGACGAGGACACGCTTGCTCTGTCCCTGCGTACTTTGAGCAAAGCCATGCGCTGTCACTATAAGACGCCTGTTGTTGTACTGATAGATGAATACGATGTTCCCGTATCTCATGCCGAAGAGAATGGCTATTACCAGGACATGATTGACTTTATGCGCGATTTTTTGTCATCGGCATTGAAATCAAACCAGGAAAATCTAAAGTTTTGTATTCTTACTGGTTGCCTGCGCATTACTAAAGAAAGCATCTTTACCGGCCTGAATAATGTAGACTGCTATGATATTGCCCATGCTTCATTCTCTGACACGTTCGGCTTTACCCATGATGAAGTGGAGCAGTTGCTTTGTGATGCAGGCTGTACAGACAAAAAGTCAATAGTGCAGGAGTGGTACGATGGCTATCATTTTGGCACACGGGAAGATATCTACTGCCCCTGGAGCATTATGAAATATGTTCGCGACCTGCAAAACAATCCAGGAACAGAACCTGAGGCATACTGGGTAGGAACAAGTGGCAATGATCTCACCAAAGGGTTTGCTAAACGCATTCCAGCCCAGGTGCAAAACTGGATACTATGTCTTCTGGGAGGAAGTTCCATAGCTGTACCGATCAACAAAAGCCTTACGTACAGCTCTGTTTACAAGGATATTGATAACTTCTGGTCCCTTCTGTATCTGACAGGCTATCTTACGCTTTCCGGCAATGCGGCCTGCTGCGTCAATGAGCCCGTTTCAGGGAGCAGCATTCTTGCCATTCCCAACAGGGAAGTCAGGGAAGTCTTTACGACAGAGGTCAGGGACTGGTTCCGCGATATTCTGCCGGCAAACGAGCGTATGGAATTGTATGCAGCTCTCTGGGCACAAGATGTCAAAACGTTTGAGAAAATCCTGACCTCGCTTCTTGTGTATTGCAGTTTCCATGACTCCCTGGAAGCCTATTATCACAGCATGCTGTTTGGTCTCTTTGCCATACAGTATTTCGGTACGATATCTAATGGGGAATCGGGGCAGGGGCGTTATGACATTATTGTGCCGGACAAACTCTCAATGCGGGCCTGTGTTCTGGAGTGCAAGCGCATCCCAGAGGGGGATCTGGAAGCAAAAGCCCTGGAAGCTGTGCAGCAAATCAGGAAGAAAGGCTATGACGCCCGCCTGAGAGCCGAAGGGGTTAAGACCATCGTCCATGCAGGCGTGGCTTTTAGCCAAAAGTCATGCAAGGTCTGTTTTTCGTGCGGTTCATAGTACAGAATGACATCTGCACGTAGCCTCATTTTTCAGCGGATCGTCCTGGGTGATGCCTGCACAATAAAAGGAGACAGGAGACAATACAAAAAGGCCCCCTTCCCGTCTGCCTTGGGCATGCTGTTTGTGCATGCCATGCACGCATAGGAAAAGGAGGCCTTGTCGTAAGCCTGTTCCCTTGCGGGGGAACAGGCTTTTGTCATCTGTTAGAATTCGTACATTACATTGCAGTTGCCGGAAACACCACGCTTCTGGCCTACATAGCCCTGCACGCCCAGGTTGATGGAGAGAGGCAGGCTTTCGGTGGGCTTCATCATCAGGCCGAGTTCGCCCATGCCGGAGCCGCCCCTGAAGCTAGGAGCTGACACAGAATGTGCCAGGACCTTGGAGTCGCAGGAACCGGAGAACTCATGCTCGTAGGCAACACCCACGTAGGGGCTGAAGCGCTCGGAGCCAGTGTAGGAGTATCTCACGCCAAGGCGCATCCTGTTGGAATCCAGCTCATCGTATTCAAACTTGTCGCCGGTGGTCAAGGTGTCGTCCGTGCCCTGGACACGAGTCCAGATGTACTTGCCGTAGATGTCAAGGTCATGGTCTTCTGCCATGTTCCAGACGTAGCCTAAGCCGCCATGCAGGCTGTAGTAGGGGCT
>JAUMVQ010000065.1 GCA_030530085.1 Desulfovibrionaceae bacterium
GGCTGGCCGCATTCCATAAGAATGTAGTTGGTAATGTCAACGACGTTGGAAATGGCCCTTATTCCTGCTGCATGCAGGCGGTAGCGCAGCTTTATGGGGCTTTGCGCTATTTTGACACCGGTGATGACGCGGCCAAAGTAGCATGGGCAGAGTGCCGGGTCCGCAATCTCAATGGCCGGATGCGCAACATCCACGTGGTCCAGGACCAGAGGCCTGTCAGCCACTGTCATGGGCAGGTTGAAGGCAAGGGCAACTTCGCGGGCAAGGCCGATAACAGAGAGGCAGTCGGCCCTGTTGGGTGTGATGTCTATGTCAAGGACGTCCTTGTCCAGATCCAGGGCATCGACCAGCTTGTCGCCGGCTTTGAGGGTGTCAGGCAGGACCAGGATGCCGTCATGGTTATCGCTGAGCCCCATTTCGCGCTCGGAGCAGATCATGCCAAAGGACGGCTCGCCGCGCAGCTTGGCCTTCTTGATGACTATACCGCCGGGCAGCTTGCTGCCCACCAGGGCTACGGCCACGGTTTGTCCGGCACGCACATTGGGTGCCCCGCAGACAATGGGCAACAGTTCTTCCTGTCCTGCATCCACCTTGCAGATGTGCATATGGTCGGAATTGGGATGCGGGTCACAGGTAATGACCTTGCCTACCACAATGGAGGAAATCTCCTCAAAGGGATGGACAATTTCTTCCAGCTCAAGACCAAGCATGGTCAGCCGGTCGGCCAGTTCCTCGGCTGTTCCCTCATAGGGGACAAATTCTCGTAACCAGGAAAGAGACAGCAGCATATGTCGTCACCTTGACGCTTGGGAGCGTCATCAAAAATGTCGGAAGCTTGAGGATGTTGATAACCGGCTGCCTTCTACCAGACCGGCCTTTCATCCTTGACGTCTGGCAGCGGGCGCTCAGGTTCCTTGTAGCCGCCATAGGCGCCGGGCGGCAGGCGTTTTTTTGCCTTTTTTTCTTCGGGTTCTTCGCCAGTAATTACATTGCCATAGGCATCAGGAATGGCTCCTATGGGAGCAACCTTGCGGCCTTTGTTTGGCTCTCCTGGCATCTCAAGTCCCGTCTGCGGCGGTGAAGGCGATGAGGACATGTTCCTGGCAGCACGCACCGTATCAGCATTGAAAAGCAGATAAGACGTGGCGGCAAGGAACGATGCCAGAATTAAGCAGCTCTTTTTCATAATTTTAGGCAAACTGGCGCAGGAAGCGGCTGTCGTTCTCAAAGAACATGCGCAGGTCGCCAAGGCCGTAGGTGAGCATGGCAACACGCTCAACGCCTACGCCGAAGGCAAAGCCTGTGATGTCCTCAGGATAGCCGACATAGTTGTATACGGCGGGATCGACCATGCCGCAACCAAGAATTTCCAGCCAGCCTGTGCCCTTGCATACACGGCAGGGCGTGCCGTTGGCGTGCCCTTTGCCCTTGCACAGGCAGCAGGAGATATCCACTTCGGCAGACGGTTCGGTGAAGGGGAAGAAACTGGGGCGGAAGCGCACCTTGGTCTCGGCCCCGAACATGGCCTGGCTGAAGGCGGTGAGAATGCCGCGCAGATGGGCCATGGTTACGTGTTCACCGACCATAAGGCCTTCTACCTGGTGGAACATGGGTGTGTGGGTGACGTCGGAGTCGCGGCGGTACACCTTGCCGGGAGCGACAATGGCCACAGGCGGACGGCGCTTTTCCATGGTATGGACCTGGACTGCCGATGTCTGCGTGCGCAGCACAACCTTGTCTGAAAGGTAGAGCGTATCCTGCATATCGCGGGCAGGATGCTCGGGCGGCAGGTTGAGCGCTTCAAAATTGTAGTAGTCTGTCTCGACTTCCGGTCCGCTTTCAATATCAAAACCCAGTGACTGGAAGGTGGAGCAGATTTTCTCCATGGTCAGGGTAATGGGATGTCTCGATCCTTCCCACGGGCGGCGTCCGGGCAATGTAGGGTCAAAGCCCTTCAAAAACTTCTCTTCCACATCAGCGAGGAGGCGCTCCTTGCGTGCGTCAAAGAGCTCGGTCAGCTTGCCCTTTACTTCATTGGCACATTTGCCTGCCTTGGGGCGGTCAGCCGCATCAAGGGTGGGCAGTGTGCTCATGATGGCAGCAAGGCGGCCCTTGCGGCCTAAAAATTCGACGCGCAGCGCTTCGAGATCCTCGGATGAGGCAACCTCGGCCAGCCCTTTTTCCAATTCTGGGGCCAGCTGTTCCAGAGCAGAAATCACATCCATGGGATACCATCCGGCCGGTGTTCCGGCGACTTCACAACAGAGGAAAACAGAAAAGAAAAAAAAGGAGACGGGATGGCTGTCCTCGTCTCCTTTTTTGCAAAAAAAGAAAAACTACTTGAGGGACGCTTTTGCCTTCTCAACCAGAGCGGCAAAATCATCTTTGTGGAATACGGCGAGGTCAGCCAGGACCTTTCTGTCCAGCTCGATGCCGGCGGTTTTCAGGCCGTGCATGAAGCGGCTGTAGCTCAGGCCGCTGATACGGGCACCTGCGTTGATACGCAGAATCCAGAGCTGGCGGAAATCGCGTCTGCGCTGTTTGCGGCCCTCAAAAGAGTTTTGCATTGAGCGCTCAACGGCCTCACGTGCGGTGCGGTACAGGCGATGACGGGCACCACGAAAGCCTTTGGCGGCATCAAGAAATTTTTTGTGCCTGCGATGTGCGGCAAGACCTCTCTTAACACGCATGGGGTGTATCCTCCTTCAGTCCTGAGCAAGGCGTAGGTCTGAGCCCGTCAGGCTGGTAGCGGCAGTGCGCCTTTTTAACAGGCAGCATCTGTCCGTAAAAGAAATTAACCGTTGGGAAGCAGGTGGCGGACTGCCTTGAGATTGGCAGAATCAACCACTGTGGGCTGGCCCAGGCGCATTTTGCGGCCGGGAGCCTTCTTGGTCAGAATGTGGCGCAGGTTCTGGCGGCGACGGCGGTAAGAGCCGTTCTTGGCCAGCTCGAAGCGCTTGGCGGCAGAGCGCCTTGTTTTGATCTTCGGCATTGTGGAGACCTCTCCGTAATAGATTCTTCCCCCTAAAAAAGGGGAACAAGTCAGCTTGCCTTAAAAAAAGACTGTTGGCAAGCTCTATTTCTTAGGCACAATTAACATCTGCAGGGTGCGGCCTTCTGCACGTGGTTCCTGCTCAATCTTGGCGACATCCTCAAGGTCCTTCATGAAGCGCTCAAGGATATCTACGCCGCGATCCTTATGGACGATTTCGCGGCCGCGGAAGAACACGGTTACCTTACAGCGGGCGCCATCCTCAAGGAAACGCCTTACGTGCCGCAGCTTGGTTTCGTAGTCATGGTCGTCTGTCTTGGGACGAACCTTGATTTCCTTGACCTGGACAACAGTCTGCCTTTTTTTGGCATCCTGGCGTTTCTTCTGCTGCTCGTACTTGTACTTGCCGTAATCGATTATACGGCAGACAGGCGGCTCAGAATTTGACGATACTTCAACAAGATCACATCCCACCTCACGAGCCTGTGCAATGGCATCGTTACGGGACATGATTCCAAGTTGTTCTCCCTCTACGCCGATAACGCGCACCTCCCGTGCGTGTATCAGTTCATTGCGGCGCACGCCGTTGTCAGGCATGCGTCTGCCGCGGGGCTTGATATTAGGCGAAGCTATAGCTCATTCCTCCCTGTATGAATGGTTTTTCCGCTTCGGTCCTGATCAGTTCGATCGTCTCCTCCACGGTTTTCATGCCTAAATTCTCTCCGGTACGCAGGCGGATGCTAACAGTGCCGCTCTGCGCCTCCTTCTCACCGACTACCAGCATGAACGGGACCTTGGCAACCTGTGCCTCGCGCACCTTGAAGCCAAGTTTCTCATTGCGGTCATCCGTGCTGATACGGATACCGCTGGCGGTAAATTTGCGTTCCATTTCCCTGGCTGCATCATTGGCTGCGTCTGTGACAGTCAGCAGCCTTGCCTGCTCAGGAGCAAGCCAGACAGGCATGGCGCCTGCATACTGCTCGATGATGACGCCTATGAAGCGCTCCACAGATCCCATAATGGCACGATGCACCATGACAGGGCGGTGGCGTTCGCCGTCCTGGCCTACATAGGTCAGATCAAAGCGTTCGGGAAGCGTAAAATCAACCTGGATGGTAGAGCACTGCCACTCACGGCCAATGCAGTCCAGAAGCTTGACGTCGATCTTGGGCCCGTAGAAGGCACCGTCGCCTTCATTGATGGCATAGGGGAGATTTTCCTTCTCCACGGCCTTGATGAGGGCGTTGGTAGCCAGCTCCCAGGCCTCGTCTGTGCCGATGCTGTCTTCCGGACGGGTGGAAATTTCGATTTTGTACTTGAAGTCAAACAGCTTCATGAGGTCCTGGATCAGGCGGATGACGCCGATGATTTCACCCTCAAGCTGTTCAGGCGTGCACAGGATATGGGCATCATCCTGCGTGAACTGGCGCACGCGCAACAACCCGTGCAGGACGCCGCTTTTTTCATGGCGGTGCACCAGGCCGAGCTCAAACATGCGCACAGGCATGTCGCGGTATGAATGCACGGAGTTGCCGTACATGAGCATGTGGCCAATACAGTTCATGGGCTTGATGCCATACATCTCTTCATCAATCTGGGTGAAGTACATGTTTTCCCTGTAATGGTCGTAATGCCCTGACTGCTTCCAGGTCTCCTGGCGCAGCAGCTGCGGTCCCTGCACAATCTGGTAGCCGCGCTTCAGATGCTCGCGCTTCCAGAAGTCCTCCAGGATGGTACGGATGAGCATGCCCTTGGGCAGCCAGAATACCATGCCGGGGGCAACGTGCTCAAAGAAGGTAAAGAGGCCCAGCTCGCGGCCCAGCTTGCGGTGATCGCGGCGTTTTGCCTCTTCAAGCTGGTGCAGGTAGTCCTTGAGAGATTTTTCGTCGGCAAAGGCTGTGCCGTAGATGCGGCTCAGCATGCGGTTCTTTTCATCGCCGCGCCAGTAGGCACCGGCACAGGACAAGAGATGTACATGCTGGCAGAAGCCGGTGTGCGGCACGTGGGGGCCGCGGCACAAGTCTACGAAATCGCCTTCCTGGTACAGGGACACAGTGTCTGCGCCAAGGTCGTTGATGATTTCTACCTTGTACTTTTCGCCCATGCCCTCAAAATTTTTGACGGCTTCGGCACTGCTCAGCGTGGAACGCTCAAAGGGAAGGCGATCCTGGCAGATTTTTTTCATCTCTGCCTCGATCTTTTCCAGATCGTCCTGGCTGAAGGGTGTTTCCACATCGAAATCATAGTAGAAGCCATTGTCGATGGCAGGTCCTATGGTCACCAGGGCCTTGGGGAAAAGCCTTTTGACTGCCAGCGCCATAACATGGGCAGCTGAGTGGCGTATAATCTGGGTTCCCTCGGTAGTGTCAGCAAAAATTGGCAGAATCTCTTCGGTTCCGCCGGGTACGGGAACAGAAAGATCATACTGGGCGCCGTTAATGCTGGCGGCGACAACAGTCTTGAATTTTTTGCCACTTAAGGCTGCTTTCAGTGCCGAGGCAATGTCTGCATTATCGGCTACTGAGACAACCTGTCCTTCAATACGGACATCCATAGGGAAACCTTCCTCTGCTGTACAAAGAAAAAAGAGAAAAAAATAAGGATGGGGAGGCGATTGACCTCCCCATCCTGCATAATATTTTTGAAGGGCGGTTGGCGTAAGCCGCCTTTCGCCACCGGTAGAACCGGGAATTATCATTTGGTAGGAACGAACAGACTTGAACTGTTGACCTCTTCCGTGTCAAGGAAGCGCTCTAGCCACCTGAGCTACGCTCCTAAGAATTAGGACAAGAGTTCGTATATGCTTCCCTCTGCCTGTAGTCAAGAAAAAATTTCAAAAAAGCTGAAAATGTTTTCTCGCTGCCGCAAACTGAGCCTTACTCCTGCTTTTCAAGCCATGCGGCAAAAGCTGCCCTGGCCCTCTGTGCATACCATTCCTTGCGTTCCTTTTTGGGAATGCGTTCCAGGGGTGCAGGCATAAGGCCGAAGTGGGCATTGCTTGGCTGAAAATGCTTGGCCTCGGTCTCAAGGTGCCCCAGCAGTGCCCCTAAGGCTGTTGTCAGCGGGGGATGGGCCAGTGTTTTTCCCTGGATGCGACACAAGAGCTCCCTGGCAACCCAGTGACCGTGTGCTGCGGACTCCACATAGCCTTCTACGCCGGAGATTTGTCCGGCAAGATATATATCAGGCCTGGCCTTGAGGCTTGAGTCCTCGTTGAGGACCTTTGGCGCATTGACGTAGGTATTGCGGTGCATGCTGCCTAGGCGCACGAATTCTGCCTTTTCCAGTCCGGGGACAAGCCTGAAAACCCTGCCCTGCTCTGAATAGGTCAGCTTTGTCTGGCAGCCAACCAGATTGTAGGCCTCGTTGTTGAGGCTTTCGCTGCGCAGCTGCAGCACAGCCCAGGGACGCCTTCCTGTCCTGGGATCCGTAAAGCCTACCGGCTTCAAGGGCCCGAAGGAGAGCGTCTTTGGTCCGCGTTCGGCCAGGGCCTCTATAGGCATGCAGCCCTCAAAGTGCTTTTCCTTTTCAAACTCATGTCCGTGCACTTTTTCAGCTGTGAGCAGGGCTTCATAAAAGACGGTATACTCTTCCTTGTTCATGGGGCAGTTAAGGTAGTCCCCGTCTTCCTCTTCATGCTCGTCGCCATACCTGGACCCGCGGAAAATAATACTCATATCGAGCGAATGGGCCCAGACAATGGGGGCAATGGCATCGTAAAAATAGCAGTGCCCTATGCCTATTGCTTCCTGAAGGCTTTCTGCCAGGGAAGGAGTGGCAAGGGGGCCTGCGGCCAGGACAATATAGTCAAAGCCGTGCAGCAGTTCATCGTCCAGGGAGGAGATGACTGCTTCCTTGACGGTAATGAGCGGATTTTCCCTGACAGCCTTTGTTACCCTTTCTGCAAACAGCGTCCTGTCAACGGCCAGGGCCTTGCCTGCAGGGACTCTTGTCGCATCTGCGTCAGCCATGAAGGGACTACCCAGATCACGCAGTTCCTGCTTGAGCAGGCCTATGCCGCTGGCAAGGGCGTCCGAGCGCAGGGAATTTGAGCAGACAAGCTCGGAAAAATTGTCGCTTACGTGTGCTTCTGACTTAAGATGAGGCTTCATCTCAAACAGGGTGACAGCAGTATTGTGGGCGGCAAGCACCCTGGCGCACTCGCATCCGGCAAGGCCGGCACCAATAATGGCAATGGATGGCATCTCTTCTCCAGCAGAACAGTAAATACAGGAAGCCTGGCTTTGCCGTATATAAGGCGGCAGAGCGGATTTGGGGTATCATATGAAAACATGATGTGCAAACAGGGCTTAAAACAGGGCCGCAGGGCGACAAAAAACTTGCCTGTTAAGGCCATGAGCCCTGATCCCCTCTTGCACGTCGTATGCAATATGGATAAGGTGACACCTCATGATCCGGTAAACGCACATCTCATACGCCGGATTATTGTGCCCATGAGGCGGGCAGGGTGGCTGGCAGTTTTTGCCCAGCCTTTTTATTTTAGAATTTATGCGGGAGAAAGCATGGATTCAGCGCATCCTTCCCAGGTGCATGTCAATGTCGCTTTTACCAGTGACAGGGCACGCACCCTGTATGCAGGACAGTTAGGGCCTGCGACCATGCTCTCTGTAGGGACAGATCTTAAGGCCTGCCTGGACGGAGAGGAGCTTGTTTTACAGCCCGGCGAAAGGTACGCCATTAAAACCGGCCTGCGCATACAGCCGCTCCAGTCCGGCTGGGCCGGCATAGTCAGTTCCCGCAGCGGGCTTGGCGCCAGGGACGGCGTTGTAGTTGCCCAGGGGATCGGGCTGATTGATCCCGACTATACCGGAGAAATTATTGTCTATTTGCTGAATACCGCCAGGGAAGTCCGACGAATCGGGAATGGCGAGCGCATAGCGCAGCTGTTCTTTGTTCCCTATGGTTACCCCTCTTTCAGCGAGGTGGATGATCTTCATCCTACTGCACGTGGAGACGGGGGATTCGGACACACAGGGCGCTAGGCGCCCCTATCTTGGACGGAGAAAAATAATGTCACAGGCTTTTGAGACAGTTAAAAAGAACGATATCAGCCACGTCATGCAGAGCTACGGCAGGTACCCTGTTGCCCTGCACAGCGGGCACAATGCACATGTCACTGACGTGGACGGCAAGGAATATGTTGACCTTCTGGCAGGCATAGCCGTCTGCGGGCTGGGCCACTGCAATGACGAACTGTGTGCCGAGCTGGAAAAGCAGGCGCATACCATCTGGCATACCAGCAATCTTTTCTACCAGGAACCGCAGCCCGAGCTGGCCAGGCGCCTGGAAGAGACGGCCCACTTTGGCAAGGCCTTTTTCTGCAATTCCGGCGCCGAGGCCAATGAGGCCCTGATAAAGCTTGCCAGAAGGTACATGACAAGGGTCCTTGGCAAAGAGGATGCTTACGAAATCATCACCCTCTCAGGCTGCTTCCACGGCCGTACCCTGGGCACCCTGGCAGCCACAGGGCGTGCCGGGCTTATGGACGGCTTTACTCCCGTTGCAGGCGGCTTTAAGCAGGTGCCTGCCGGCGATCTGGATGCCCTGAAAGAAGCCATGAGCGCAAAAACATGCGCAGTCCTGCTGGAAGTCGTGCAGGGCGAGGGCGGTGTTATTCCTCTTCCTGCGGAGTATGTGCAGGCTGTTGAGGCTCTCTGCCGTGAGAAGGGCGTCCTTTTCTGCTGCGACGAGGTGCAGGCCGGCATGTGCCGCACGGGACGCTTCTGGGCCTTCCAGACCTGCAATGTGAAGCCCGATATCATCTCTGTCGCCAAGTCGCTGGCCAACGGCCTGCCCATGGGCGCCATCCTGGCCACAGACGAAGTTGCCAGGGCTTTTGTGCCGGGATCCCACGCCACCACCTTCGGCGGTTCGCCCCTGGTTGCCGCTGTTGCCAGCAAGACAGTGGAAATAATGGTGCGCGACAATCTTGCCGCAAGGGCTGAAAAGCTTGGCAATGCCCTGATGGACAGGGCAAAGGCCTTTATGGCAGCCAACCCCGGCAAAATTAAGGAAGTACGCGGCAAGGGCCTTTTTATAGGCATCGAGCTTACGGGTCCCGCCAAGAGCGTCTGGGAAGAGCTTTTGAAACGCGGCTTTATCTGCAATCTCTGCCATGAGGTCACCCTGCGCCTTCTTCCTCCCCTGACAATCGGGGAAGAAGACCTTTCAGCCTTTATGGATGCCCTTGAGGATATTCTTGCTTCATACAAGGCTTAAGCCTGCGAGCTGGTAGCAGCATTGCTGCTGCAGAAACCGCAATATATTTTTAGCGCCGTGCAATTTTTCTTAAATGGGAAGGATTGCACGGCGCTATATGGAAATTGGCGGTGCACATAGGGGAAGTTCAGGCAAAGAAGGCATAAAAAACAGCCTTCAGGTTTCCTGTTCTTTGCATGGCACCCTTTTTTATTGGCAAAGCAAAAAATCAGACCAGGCTTTTGCTTTTGGCTGACAAGCCTGTTTCCCGTCTTAAAGGGAAGATATTTTAGGAGTATGGTATGGACGATCTGGATATGGCAACAGAGCTTGAATGCAGGGACAGGGAAGAAGCTCTCTGCCGTG
>JAUMVQ010000318.1 GCA_030530085.1 Desulfovibrionaceae bacterium
AAAAGAGAACCATAAAGGGAATCGTGCCATCCGCATTGACAGTCCCACTGGAACCGCCCTGCCCTGCATTCTCACTGAGCGCCTTAACCATTTCAGCCTTGGTCATAACCTTGAGCTGAAAATCAGTAAGCACTGTTCCGGCCTGCTGATCCGCTGTATCTATAACCTTACGGTCCTTATCAAGCAGGGCGGCATGCAGGATAATATTGCCATAGGCTACCTGGCTTTTATTTTTTACCTTACCTTCTATGATAAGGATGCTGCCCATATTGTCGTTATCAACAAAGCGGTTGCTTACATTTTCAAGCACAAGAGGCTTCTCTGCGACCTGTCCGGACGGCTGCCCTGACGGCTGCTTCTGATCCTGGGAAGCAGATTTTGCAGAAGGCCCGGCATCAGGCTGGCTTTTCGCAGCAGGTTCCGGCTTTACACTGTCATTCCCAAACAAGGATGTCTGGCATCCCTGTATAAAACTGCGGAATTCAGGAACAGTGTACCAGCCGGCAACACCAGCAAGGCATATCAGGACCAGCAGGGAAAGCCACAATACTCCATGGCCTTTCTTTTCCCTGCCACCCAGCACAGGCAGTTCTCCGGAATTGCTTTTTGTATGGAACAAATCTCCTGCAGGCGCAGGCTGGTCAAAGTCCAGAGGCCTGCTGGATGACGCTTCCTCCTGAGCAGGCTGTGACTGCGCAGCCAGAGAAGAAGCCATTGAAGGCTCCGTAGCAGCTGCTGGCTCAGGAGAAACGGCAGGCTCCTGCTTGAAAGCAGAAGAAAGATCCGAAGGAACATCAGCAGGAACATCGGGTCCTGTATAGGGAAATTCATGCCTGCAGACAGAGCACCTCAGAATAGTTCCGTTTTTGACTCCGGCAGGAAGAAGGAAACAACTCTGACAACCTGGACATATAACCTGCATACTCAACTCCAAAGCACGTTCAGATGTGATAATTTTGCCGCCTTTTGCTGCAAAAGCCCTGTTCTGGCGCACACCCTTTATACAGACTGCTGTTTCTACAGGAAAGCCTTACTCTTCTACCCATTCGGCAACGCATATATCCGGCAGTGTGCGGTACTGGCCTGCAAAATCCAGGCCAAAGCCAACGATAAAGCCCTTATCCATGGTGAAGCCCACATAGTCTGCCTTTACTTCCACTTCGCGGCGTTCGTACTTGTCCACCATGACGGCCAGCCGCATGCTTTTGGGCTGTCTTTTGCGCACTTCCTCAAGCAAGAACTTCATGCTGTGGCCTGTATCCACGACATCTTCCACTATCAGGACATGCTTGTCCCTGATATCCGTGTTCAGCGTCCAGTTGAACTTGATATCTCCGGCAGTAGTGCCTGAACCGTAGCTGCTCATGGTCAGAAAGGCCATCTGGATATTTTTGTTCTGTATCTGGCGCACAAGATCAGCAAAGAAGATAACGCCGCCTTTCAGGACGCAAATGGCAATAAGCGGCTCGTCATGATAAACAGCTGTAATTTCCTCTGCCATCTGGGCGACACGGGATGCAATCATCTCTCTTGTAAAAAGCGGGCGCAGACC
>JAUMVQ010000066.1 GCA_030530085.1 Desulfovibrionaceae bacterium
ACTTTCAAAAGACTTGGCGTTCAACGAACCAGGCTGCGCTTTCGCTAGGCGGCTTAGTCAGCCTCTTTCGCTTGGCGCAAGTGGAGCTTTTACGCTGACACACCCTGCCTGTCAACAACTTTTTTCATTTTTCTTCAGAAAGTTTTCAGGCCTTTCGGCATAAGCAGATATAAGTATTTGTAAATTTTGTACTTTTATCTCAGGACACGGACAGAGCCTAATTCTGTCTTTCCGCTGATATTGAGCTTGCGGTAGATGGTTTTGAGCATGGTATTCACTGTATGCACACTGATGCCAAGCCTTGCAGCGATTTCTTTTGCCGTCAGGCGCTCCCTTGCCAGGACAAATATTTCCCGTTCGCGCACAGTCAGGCTTGAGGCTCCCTCCTGCTGTTTTCTTATGCGCTGAACACCCCTTTCCCGGCGGGAGCAGAGATCCCGCAGTCCTTTGGCCTCCTCAGGCAGCGGCATTATGGCCAGTACGGGCTTAAGTTCTGAGGCCAGCCTGGCAAAGGGCAGGTACATTTTGTCCGGCAGGGCCAGCTGCAGTGCTTCTTCCATACGGGATGAGGCTTCCTGCATATGCCCTTCCCTGGCTTCGGCTGCGGCCAGGTAGAGGGCATGGTACAATTGGGGAAGGATATAGTTCATGGTATGCGCCTGCTGCGTAATCAGATCCTCGCAGCGGCGCAGTTCAGTATGGCGTCCGGACAGCAGCAGGTAATGTTCATGCAGGATAAGGGCATAGGGCATGCTGTGGGTATAGACGACCCTCTGTATGCCAGAGATGTCGCACAGCCACGGAGGAATGTCTGCTGTCTGCCCCAGGCCCAGATCCAGTGCTGCCTGGCACAGCTCCCCAAGGCGCAGCACTGAGCGTTGCCCTGACTCCCTGATATTGTGCACTATGCTTGCGCGGGTAACCTCATAGCTTTCAGCATCCCCGCGCAATATCGCTATTTCTGCCAGGACTAGGTCTGCGCTGAGAACAACGCCGTACTGTCCTTCCCCGCGCGCCCTGTATGTGGCCCGGTACGCCATAAGCTCCGCTGTCCTGTCGTCACCGCAGGCCAGGGCAGCCTCGGCCCTGAAAATATGCTCGGCCCCGGCGCCGTGTCCTGAGGCCAGCTCAGAATACACGGGCAGATAGGTGTCCATAAGGTCTGTCAGTTTGCTTAGGGCACCGGCTTTATTCCAGTACAGGCAGAGCACAGAGACAGTCCCGAAAGGCATGGTGCCGCGAAAGACCTCGGATCTGGGCCTGTCAGAGGCAGCGCTGAGATGCTGCATGGCCCTGCGGTGGAACTCGCCCATTCTGGCTATGTCATTATACTCGGTGAAGGACATGAGCATGGCGTATTCGCCGCAGGCCCTCTCCCATTGCGGGTCCTGGCTGCCCCTGCTTTTTTCAAGCAGCCTGCTCAAGACTTCGGTGGCGTGCGTGAAATAGGCCTGGGAACCGCTTCTGAAGAAGTTATAGGCCATGAGCACCAGGAAAACTGGGTGTTTTTGCAATATGTCCTGCGGGCAGCTGTCCATCACATTCTCAAAAAGGGCTGTGATATCCCGCTCCTGGTTGTTGTAGACATACTGGGTAGTCATAGGGAGGGCCAGAACAGACTGATAGTCCTCCACCTTCATAAAGAAGAGTGCCGCCTGCAAAAGGTCGCCGGCCTCAAGGCTGGCAAGGGCAGCCCTGCGGTACATTGCCTTTTTGAATTCCATGGGCTGCATGGCAAAACGCCCTAGCAGATAGTCCTGCAATATGCTGTGCAGCACGTAGCCATGCCTGTCAGCTGCATAGCGGATAAAAAAATCCAGGGACAAAAGCTCGGCAACAGTATCAGGCAGTGCCAGGCCGTCGTTCATGATGGCCGCCTGGCTCATGGTGAAGGACTCAAGCAGGGAAAGCGCCATCATGAGGTTTCTTTCATCATGGGACATCCTGTTCCAGATGGCCGTTTCCACCAGGGGACTGATATCGCTGAAACCGGCAAAGCGGCCGGTGTACTTGTAGGCTTGCAGCTGCAGGCGGATGGCTGCCACCCAGCCTCCTGAGGCTTGCTGCAGCAAGCCGGCCTCGCTTTGGGAAAGCGCTATGCCCTCAAGCCGGCAGTACCCTGCAATGCACTCCGTATCAAAAAAGAGATCGCGCACGCCGATGCCAAGGTACGGCTGTATATGGGCTGTCGGCCCGCTTTCTTCATCCTTAAGCGGCTGTGTCACCAGCACAATATGCAGGTTTTCATGCCTGCAGGCTGAAAAGGCGGCAATGCAGCGCTTCCGTACCGGGCTGTCAAAAAGCTGGTAGTTGTCTATGACCAGAAAGGAAGGCTCTTGGGGGCAGCAGCCTGAGATGAGGAAGGCAATGTCTGCCAGGTTTTCGCAGGAGGGCTCTCCAAGTTCCTGCAAATCGTCTGCTATGCTGCCCTCGCTGCTGCCTTCAAGGCCGGCAAACAGCCGGCAGATGCCGGCCCATGATCTGCCAGCAGGCTCTCCCAGGCAGGTATACCAGCGCACAGTGGCAGCCTTTTGTTCGCGCATAAGGTATTCGCGCAGGGCAGTTGTCTTGCCAAAGCCTGACGGCGCCTCAATGACTGTCAGGCCATAGGAAGGAATACCAGAGAGGACGTCCCTGAGATGAGGGGAGAAATAATACTGGCTGTTATTTTGCGGACTGTGCCCCATGAGACTGCATTCTCCTCAAGTATCCTGTTTACCCTTCCCGTATACCTAAAATATAGTGATAGCGACAATAGCATGTTTGGGCTAAAATAGGGCTGAATTCGGTATGCCGCCATGTACAGGCATATGTATAAGGAGATGCTATGAAACGGATGTCTTTCGCATACCTTCTGCTGTTTTTGCTCCTTCTGGCACCGCTTCCGGTCAGAGCTGAGATAACCGTAACTGTTGCCAACGGCTCATCGCTTGAGATCAGCTATCTCTATATGGACAGCGGCGACAGCGGCATGGGCTCATCCATGAACCTTGTCCCTGGCAACAAGATCAACATGAATGACGGCGATGCCAAGGCACTCAAAGAGCTGAAAGTATATGCCGGAACCAAATGCTATACCTTTGAAGCACTGAATCTTCAGGGGCCCAAGCAGCTGGTGCGCTTTGAGCTGGCTGAAGACGGCTCTCCCATGCTTGTCACAGGAGACAAGGCAAAGCCTGCTACCCCAAAAGAGAGCTTTGACGTTGAGGCCGGCCCCATATACGACAACGAGCATGCGAAGAAGCGCTGTCCCGAAGTCCTGGCAGACTGGCTGGCAGCCAATCCTGGCAATGAGGCCGAGTGGACAGGCAACTGGGCAACGACTGCCGAAGGGGAAATGAGCGTCTGCAATATCAGGATCAAGAAGGCAGCTTCCGGGACAGAGAGCAGTGCTGGCAGCACAATCAGGGGCAAGGCCTCTCCAATGGTTCCAGAAGGCACGGCTGCCGTTGACTTTTCAAAGGTGACATCAGCCGGCACCATAGGCGACTTGCGTGCGCTGAACATCACTGAAGGATCCCATCCCTTCTCAAACGAGTTCTTCCTGCCTGTGACCTTTGCCAAAACAACCTGGCTTGCCAGAATCAGCCCCGAAAACGGCGGGGAATATTTTGCCAAGCCTGCTGACGTATGCCCTGTGCGCAGTGCTACGCTCCATGCTGTCACCAGTGCAGACGATCTCAAGAATACGCTTCTTGCCCTGTCCTCTGCAGGATACCGCCCCTGGTTTGCCTACGTGAAGGAAGGCGAGAAGATGGATATCAGGGATGCTGAAAGCTTCTGGGACAAGTCAGAAGCCACGCAGGCTGATACCGAGGAGACCATGGCCGAGACCAGTGCTGCCATCTATAACATGGGCGAGCCTGCAAGCCTGGATGCGCTCTACATCCCTGCCCAAAACTGGGACGAGGCAGTTGCAGGCGGAAATCCGGCTGTCCCTGTCATCCGGGTGCATATAACCTCAGGCAAAAACATCTCCCTCATCTGGATGGCCAACGGATCCATGCTTATCGAGTCGTGCCGTGAATAAGATGCTGTACAAGGGACTGGCTGCAGGCACAGCCCTGGCCTGCTTTGCTGCCCTCTTCTGGATTACGGGCGTCCTGCTGGTGACACGCCAGACAGATCTGGTGCTGCTGCTCATGTCCCTGGTAGCGGCCGTAGCTGCCGGCCTTTCTTTCTGGGCAAAAAAGAAAAAGTGGCGCTGGCTCTTTGTCATTGCGCTCATCATTCTGGCACTGTCTGCGGGGCTCGGGCTTATGGCCCTGGCAGACCTGCTTGAACCTTCGACAGCCTCCGCACATACGCTGCTGTCTTCCTGCGTATTTTTTAACTTCATATAATCAGGTCACTATGAAACACCAACCCTGCTTCTGCCGCTTGCTGCTGTGTGCGCTTTTTCTCTGCCTCGCCATGTACTGCGGCCAGGCCTCTGCTGCGGAGGACAGTGCCGTCCGCACCGGAAAATGCACCATTGTCTCCGGAAACCATACCTACAGTCCTTCGGACTGCCTCATCAAAAAAGGTATGGACGAAAATCTCAGCTGGCTTATCATCGAAAGAAAGGACGGCCGTCCGCTTCTGGAAGAAATTCTTCTCATCTCCGTAACAGAGACAACTCCGGGCACTGCCGAGGTCAGCGGACTGACCAAGGACGGCATCAATTCCCGCTGGGGAGAAGCCAGGTTTGACGGCAGATGCTGGTCCGGCGATGATTTCCGTATCTGTACGGACTGAGACTGACAGCTACATACGATGGAGGATGCATGAACAGCTGGCTTATTTTGGCAGCAGCAGTCCTGGCAGCTGCTGTTCTGTGGTACATTATGACCATGAACCGCTTTGCCAGGCTTCTGGTAAAAATCAGGGAAGCTGATTCCGGAATTGACGTGGCGCTCACCATGCGCTTCGATACCCTGACAAAGATGCTGGATGTTACCAAGGCCTATGCAAAGCATGAGGCAGACACCCTGGGCACAATAGTGACCATGCGCCAGGGCATGAGCATGACGCAGCGCATTGAGGCAGACAGCCAGATGGATACACTGCACGGGAAGATCAATGTCCTTGCCGAGGCCTATCCCGAACTGCGTTCCAGCGACAATTTCAAGGCATTGCAGACATCCATCGGGGACGTTGAGGAACAGCTGCAGGCTGCAAGGCGCATCTATAATATGAATGTCTCCCAGTTCAACCAGATGCTCGTGACCTGGCCCGACAGCATAGTCGGCCGCATGCACGGGCATGTGCAGCAGGAATTCTTCAGGCAGGAAGAGCCTGGCAAAAAGCAGGATGTCCCCATGGACTTTTCCTCTGACAGCAGTTCCAGGCAGCAGTAGTGGCCAAGGCACGACAAAAAAATGGAAAAGTGCACCCTGAAAAAAATACAGGCAGGTTTTGCCGTTCTGATTGTCTCCGCCTTCTGCCTTTTCTCCTTTGCCCAGGAGTCATGTGCTGCCCCGAAATGGATTGAGATATCCTACAGCAGGCCAACCCTGCAGATTGTCGGCAAGGATATCAGCAAGCCTGGCTACCTGGCCCTGAGGGTCAGTGTGCACCATGAGAACAAGAGCAAGAATGGCGAGATTATCACTGCCATCTTTGATAAGAAGCTCAAGCTCGACTACATAATGGACAGATATCTTCCGCCTAACACCAAAAACGAGTGCACTGCCAGAGTACAGTCCAGCATGGTCAGCAAAATGCATCTGTACCCCGGGCAAAAGGTCTCCCTGCACTACCTTCTTCCCATCACGCAGAAAGGAAAGATCACCAGCAACTGGCGCTGGCTCAACGAAAAAATCCTTTCAGACTACAAGAACGGGTGGCTGGACGACATCTTTAAGAAGAGAAAGTACTCTTATGAGTTCCAGATAAAGAGAGACAAGTAAGCACAGGGGATCTTCCAGAAGAGCATTATATGCGTCTGAAAAAGGCAGGGCCTCCGGCTTGGTGCAGCCTTCATGGCTGCTGAAAAGGAGGCCTTCAAGCAAAAAACATGTCTGACATCTTTTTTATCATCGTTGCCTTAGTCTGCGAGTTTGTCGGCCCTGTCCTGCTCCTTGGGCTTGTGATCTGGCTCATCTGGGGTTTTGTCCGGATCTGGCGCACAAAGAAGAGCCTGAGTGCAGCACAGGGCGATGACGCAGCTCTCAGGATGGAGCACACCCGTATTCTGTCAGGACTGGCCTCATTCCTAGGCTGGGCAGCCTTTCCTGTTGTCCTGACTGCTGCTCTGGCCATGGACATGGAGATGCAGGCGGCACTGATCCTTGCAGGTATCTGCGGTGCAGCCGCCCTGTACGTCTCGCAGCGCCTTAAAAGCCGCTACAGCACGGACTTCAAGGAAAAACTGGTCAGGGCAGAACTTGCAAAGGTCTTTGACAACCTTTCCTATAAGCCTGAGGAAGCCCCTGCCCTGCTGTCACAGGGCCTACTTGCCTCCTTCAGCACAATCCGTTGCAACGACCTGATTGCTGCCAGCTATCATGGCACTGACTTTATGCAGTGCGACATCCGCATCCAGGACAGGGAAGAAGCTGTCACTACAGGCGAAGACGGCATGCAGCAAAGCCGCGAAATTGTGACAGACGTGTTTCAGGGCAGGCTCATGCGTTTTAAAGCAGATGCGTCTGCCAGGGGCCCTGTCCAGGTCATGCGCTATGATTTTAGTGCAGACAGCCTGCTTAAGAAACAATGGCAGCGTGTGGAAACAGAGCTTGCAGCCTTTGAGGAACGCTTCAGGGTGTATGCAGAAGATCCCCTGGATGCCATGCGCATCATGACGCCGCAGATGATCGAGGCCATATACTATCTTGATAAGAAGCTGGATGTGCCTCTGCTGTTCCATTTTGAAAAAGGGGAGATGCTTGTCTTCATAGCCCAGGCCCGTGATGCCTTTGAAGTCTCAGGCGGAAAAACACTGCTGGAAGAAAAGGAACTGCTTGCAAAAGATATCGCCCTTGTCACCGGGTTCCTGGACACCATGTACTTCAAGGGAAGAAGGAAAACGGCTGACAATGATAAAAAAACTGAGGCTGCAGCTGACAAGGCGGCAGATCTCTCGGGTACTGCCTTTGATGCCTTTTCCCCCTCAGGCACCTTGTCGGGATTGCGATCCCAGATGCACGGCCCCATGCTTCTGCTCTGCCAGGCCGCTTTCTGGCTGCCCGTGGCCGTATGGGGAATATCCGTGGCCTATGCCATCCTCTGCCTGCCTGACGGAATAGCCCTTTCCTTCAGCTTCATTGACGGCACAGCTGAACTTGCAGACTCCTGCAGCACGCTGGCCTACTGCGCTGTCGGAGCCTTGTTTGTCCTCCCATCAGCCTTTCTTGCAGGAAGCTCCCTTGCCTGCGCCCTGAATGCATTTCTTCTGGGCGGAGGACGCGGCATGAGCATGGCCGGACGCCTTATTCAGACGGTCAGATACCTTTTTCTGGCCATATTTACCGGCATTCCCTTGTGGCTGCACCTGTTTTTCATCAGCATCAACATGGATTATGTCTGAAAACCGGCAGATAGCTGGCCATAAAATTGTTTAAAATCAAACAGTTACACCTTTTACGAACAATATCTTTCCTGACAAGGAGCAGACAATGCCTAAAGTCATATTTTCCCTTGTTCTTGCGCTGGCCTCTTTCTGGATATGCCAGTCCTCATTCGCACTGCCAGAGCAGCATGAGGCCTGGTACAAGCACAGCGAGGCCTACCGCACCATGTATGAACGCTATGACACGGAGCTTCAAAGATCCAATGACGCCTTGCAGGAGAACACATACAAGGCAATGGACAAGGAAAATGAAGCTGCCATTGCCAAAAGCATAGAGCAGGCCAAGTCTTCAGGAGAAGATGCCGCCCTTGCCTGCGCCAAGGCCATGGCAGAGCGCGTTGTGGCAATGGAAGCGCTTATAAGCGAGACGGATACTGATCGGACTGCAGGCAAGCCCAATCCCCTTGAGGGGCTGTACCGCCTGACAGGGCGCGACGGCTTTGACGGCTATCTGTCCATAAGCCGTGACGGCAACGGAGGCTACTGCCTGGAAACAGCCGTATGGCAGAAGGACAAGCCGCAGACTTTCGGGTGGAGCCAGTCCAGGGCCGCTGCAATCAGCGGCAATTTCACCACCACGTCTGTGTTTGAGCCCAGGTCCTGCGAAGAAATCAGCTTAAAAGACGTACAAATGCATATTGCCATTAAGGACGGACAGGCTGCGGTAACCACCACTGAGGCCTTTAAAAAAGGCGGATATGTCTGGTTTAGCAAAAATCAGGAAGAAACAGAGATTAAAAACATGCTTCTTGATGGAAACTACAGCCGCGTGCAAAAAAGCCATGCAGGCAAATAGCAAGGCCAGACGAGCAGCCGCCTGACATAGGCTGACCAGGCTCAGGCAGGCAGCTTCGCGTAAGCAGCAAAGAAAAAGCCTCCCTTCCCCGTCAGGGGGAAAGGAGGCCTTTTCTTTGTCAGCGTCCCTTCATGATGGCCATGAGGGAACGTTTTTTTGTCATCTGTTAGAATTCGTACATCAGAGTGCAGTTGCCGGAAACACCCCGCTTCTGGCCTGTGTAGCCCTGCACGCCCAGGTTAATGGAGAGAGGCAGGTCTTCGGAGGGCTTCATGGTAAGGCCAAGCTCGCCCATAAAGGAATCCCCCTCAAAGCTCGGGGCTGCCACAGCATGTCCGTAGGCCCTGGAATCACAGGAACCGGAGAACTCATGCTCATAGGCTACACCGACATAGGGGCTGAAGCGCTCTGAGCCTTTGTAGGAATACCTGGCCCCGAAACGGACCCTGTTGGAATCCATGTCGTCGTATTCAAACTTGTCCTTGGTGGTCAGGGTATCGTCTGTGCCCTGCACCCTGGTCCAGATGTACTTGCCGTAGACGTCAAGCTCATGATCCTCGGTGATGTCCCAGACATAGCCTATGCCGCCATACAGGCTGTAGTAGGGGCTGTCCATGTCAAATTTGGCAACGTTGCCATAGAGGTCAGTCAGATCATTGCTGTCGTACTCGTTGTGCAATGTGCCCATGTGGGCAGAACCTTCCAGGTAGAAGTGGCCTGGGCCTGTCTGCAGGAATTCCATCTTGGCCAGGATGCCGCCGCCCATGTACCAGGAGTTGCCGTCGCCGTCGATGTCGGAGCGGTCGCTGAAGGAGTTGCTGGTTGTATAGGAGCCCTTGCCGTATTCAAAGAAGGCACCAGCGCTTAGTTTGCCGGCACCTGTCTCAATGCCGGTGCCAAGGCCGGCCATAAGGGAGACCGTGCTCATGTTGATGCTTGAGCCAGTCTCATGACGCATGGAAGAGGCCTGGGTGTGTACAAAAGGCGTTATTGTCCCCTGGGAGACGGAGAAGTCATGCAAAAACTCAATGGCTGCATTGGAGGATTCACCTAAGATGAATGAAAAAGTAAGACTACACGAGGAGGAGGTCTTGGCGTACCTTT
>JAUMVQ010000319.1 GCA_030530085.1 Desulfovibrionaceae bacterium
GGTCAGAAGGATCTGGTTTGCATCGGCCGAGGTAAAGAAAAGCCAGCGGTCTTCATGGCGTTCATTGTGGGTGACCTCGGAAGGCATGACTATGCCGCCCTGGTCAAGCAGTGGCTCAAAGCAGCCGGGCATGAGATCCACGACGGCCACATTGCTGAGCGTCCGGTCCGCCCTGAGGCTGATTTCCACCGTGATGATGTCGCCTTCCCTGGCCTCGCTGACCTCCTGTCCCTGGGTATTGAGGTAGCGCCTGTGGATTTCCAGGCCGTTGGCATAGTTTTGCGGGGCTGTGCGGTCATAGCCTGTTACACGCAGATGCCAGAGCAGGGAGTTCGTACTGTCATGAGGAGTTACTGCAAACTTGCGGCAGAGAGGCTGGCTCAGGATGTCCATCCCCTTGATTGTCCTGGCAGATGCCGGCAGGGAGGCCGTGCCTTCAGCGCCTGGCTCGGTGCACCTGATGTCTGCTGATCCGTTCTGGCCGGATGCCTGCATGCCGCCCAGCAGGGCACGGCAGGAGAGAGCCATTGCCGTAGTACTTGCAGAGGGCCTGAATGCCCTTTCCAGGGTGTCTGCCATTGCATCATAGCCTGAGTCTGCGTCTTTCCAGCGGGGGAGTGAGCGGATATAGCTGTACAGGGCAGAGGCAGTACCTGCATTCATATAATTGCCAGGACTGAAGACGCCGTCCGTGCTAATCTTGTCAGGCATAAGCCTTGCTGCATCCTTGCTCAGCCTCAGTATGGCGTAGCAGTCAGCCAGAAGAGCAGCCGTTATATCGTCTCCATAGACGCCGCCCTGTTGTACAAACCACGAGGTCAGGCGTTCCACATCCTGGGTGATGACGGATCCCGCACGCAGAAGAACCCAGCATGCATACGCCCTGATGCGGGCATCTTCCAGGTAGGAAGGTTCCCTGCCGGCAATGTAGCTGACACTGGACTTGATGCGGTTAAAGAGGTCCTCCGGTACGCTTCTGCCGTTTTCCAGCATGGTAACCAGAAAGTCTGCCGCATAGACGGTGACAAAGTCGTCGGCCTCGCCTCCTGGCCACAGGGCTACGCCGTTCCAGTCCGTAGAGACGGCAAGCTGCTGCAATGCCGCATTGAGCGTCTCATTATCGCGCTCTGCCCTTTTGTCCTCGGACAGGCTGGGATCAGAGAGGAGCATCTTTTCAAGATCGGGATTGTTTGAGACGGCAATGACAGGGAAGGCCCGGCTTAAGAGCTGCTCTGTGCACCCGAAGGGATATTCCCTCAGGTTTGCTGCAAGCGAGCGGTACGCCGCAATTGGTGCCGGCGAAACGGTGAGCGTTGTGTCGGCATTGAAAGTATATACCTGCCTTGTCACCGGAACAGTGGTTTTGCCTGTGACAGGCCCCCGCTCCTCCGTGGTCATGAGAGGGCTTGGCGGCCGGACTGAGAGGCACTGCTCCCTTTCTGTCAGGGACTTGTTCTCTGTGTCAGACTTAAGCCTTGCAGTAAACGTCACTCCGGCAGATCCGAGCTTGTCCTTGCAGGCAAGGGTGAAG
>JAUMVQ010000067.1 GCA_030530085.1 Desulfovibrionaceae bacterium
TTGTTACTGCTATGGTATGGTTGCAGCATGAAGATGAGCCTGGATGCCTGGAGCAATGAAACCCAGGATTTGACTGTCGGTGCGCTGACATCAAGATCGCCTGCGATGTCGGAGTAGTTGAGGAGCTGGCCTGTGCGGCTCGCCAGTATCTTCATGAATTTCAGGAAAGTGAGCTCATTGCTTACTGCTCTCAGATCACGGATATCCCTCTCTATGTATGTCTTCACATAGGATTCGTAAAAAACAGACCACATGCTGTCATCGGCATCGTGCATTTTAGGGTAGGAGCCTTTCCATATACGGTGAAAGACGGTCGCAACATCTGTCCTGGGGGCGCTTGCAGCACGCAAGGCTATGGCGTCTGGCTCAGGCAGAAATGGCTGGCGTTCAGGCTGGCCGTCACTCTCGGCCTGAGAAAGTCCTCCCAGCTCCAGGATGCCGACCCGTCCGGCGAGGCTCTCTGAGACGTTTTTCATCAGCTGGAATTGCCAGGAGCCTGTAAGCCAGAACATGCCGGCCTGTTTATGCCGGTCTGCGAGCTCCTTGATGTACGGGAAGAGCTGTGGTGCGTACTGGATTTCGTCAATGAGAAGAGGTGCCTTGAAGTGTTGCAGGAAAAGCGCGGGATCGGTTTGTGCGAGATTGCGGTTTTCCAGATTGTCGAGGGAAACATAGTTCCGGTCTGTGCCTGCGCAGGCCTGGAGCATGGTCGTCTTGCCCACCTGGCGTGGTCCGGTCACAAGCAGGACAGGAAAGAAACTGCTGACTTTATGGATGGTTTTTTCAAGGGTTCTGGTGATGTACATCTCTACTCCGACTAATTAAAAGTGCAATTTCAGATTAGTCGGGAATTCTCGGTTTAGTCAATATTTTCAGCCTGTTTGCCCATGGTCCTTCTTGCCTGCCGGCATCCCCGCATTACAGTCAGCCGGGGATGCCGGCCTTTCAGGTGCGTAGTCCGTATTTTAGTCAAACCCAAAGTTCAGTTTCAATGACTGGCAGTTTTCACTGACGGCACGTACTGTGCCTTTGGAGAAACCGGCAGCAGCATCTGCTTCCACTTCAAACTTCATACTCAGGGTAACGCCGCTTTCTGAGGTCAGAGGGAAAATAACTTCCTCAAGAATAGTTTGTATTTCTTTGTTGATACGGGTGTTGTCCAGCGGGGCAGACAGAAAGAAATGCGTGCTCTGCGGCTCTGGTGTGGGCTTGGGAGTACCACCATTTCCCGTAGGTGTGGTTGGTGTCGGATCAGGCGTCGCTGGATTTGTTCCAGTGCCTGTAGAAGAGCCAGAAGATGAGCCTGTCTGGCCAGGCTGATCAGGGCCATTCGTGCCGGAGTTGTCCTTTTTTCTGGCTTCAGCTTCCTCTTGCAGTTGCTTTTGGGCAGCACTCAGCTTTACCAGAAAGCCATTTTTATCTACGTCTGCTTTTTCACCCATACGCAGACCGATGTATCTGCCGTCAGAGTGTCCCTCTGCATAGGCGAAGCATTCTTTCCCGGCTACTCCGTCCTGGACAGCCTGTTCCAGAACGGCATAGCTGGCAAGACGTGTAAGATAGCAGTACTTACAGAATTCTTCCCACAGCTTTTTTATCTGCCTGCAATCCTGTTCTCCCCAGAGAAAATTATCCAGCTCCATCACAAGCAGGGCAGGTCCCCATTTAGTTATGATGTTTTCATCATCCAGCAGCTTCTGGCCTGCATTCTCAATAAGATCACCTGAACTGCCGCTCATGCGTGTGCTTTTCCAATCCACGTCGGGCAAACCTGGTTGTGGCATCTCCGGCATGACAAGCCAGCACCAGGTCTCCTTCATGCGCATTTCAATGATATCATTGCAGCGTTTCAGGCTGGTTGCCGTCTCCTGGTTCTGTGCAGCATCCAGATTAAGTTCCAGGCTGTCGTTTCTGATGGACTGCCATGCCAGAAGGTGCCGTACATCCTGTTGCAGGTCAGACAGGGAAACCTGATCTGGCGCAAGAAAGACAAGCATATTTTTGTAGCTGCGCGGCGTCTGGCCACGATGCTCAAATATGTCCTGTATGGCCTTCATGCCACAGCAGCCAGAATAATTCTCCGTAAAACTGTCAGCAGGGCGCATAACCACAAGGCGGACTGCCTGTTCATCCGGTACATCCAGCGATGAGGCAGGACAGATGTGCACGCCTGCGAAAGGCTCTCTTTTCCTGAGCCTTTTCAGGCGGTTCTCTATTTCGTTTTCAACCTCGGCCTGGGAGAACTGCGAAGCCCTGTCTTCCATGGTTTTGCGCAGTGTCGGCCTTGTATCGTACCAGAATCTGTTCTGCGAGGAATTGGTATAGAGATAGGCAAGCCTGCTTTGCAGGGAACCCAGCGCATCATTGAAAGTTGCAATCTGCTCCCCAGGCTGTACTGTGCCCAGCCTGATACGTGCGGTCTCTATGCCGCGGACATTTTGCTGCCGCACAGAGGGAGCGCTGCCAAGCATAATGGTCCTGGAGACACGTCTTGAAGCCAGAATACTCCCATAACGGCTGTTGCCCTTGTCCTGCTGCCAGGCCAGGGAGTTTTTGCCGTCTACTTCCTTGTCCATAACGCTGTTCCAGCCATCGGGCAGATGACGTGTCAGTTCGTCACGGACAGATGGCTCGCTCAGGGGCAGGGAACCAGGCATAATAAGCAGGCCTGCATCATTGGCCATCCACAATTCATGAATGACGGCAGCCATCAGCCTCAGTATGCCGCGTGTGCGCTGAAAACGTTCCAGCGTTGCCCAGTCTTCATACAGTCTGTCAAAGACCTCCGGGTGTATGGGGTAGCAGGCAATCAGGCGGTTTTTGTATTCCACTTCCTTTGCTTCCACCGGAAAGTCGGCCGGATTTTCCCTGTACAGGTTGCTGAATTCATTGCAGACAAGGTCGCGTGCAGCCGTGTCCTGGCAGTCCAGGAAAAGCCTGCGGCGTACTATTTCAAAGCCCTCGTTGGCAACTACCGGCTTCCAGATGGCTTCCATGCGGCCAAAATGGTGCTCTATGGCTTCTAAGGCAATCCTGCCTGCTTCCCCGCCTACTTCGATCTCTGATTCAGGAATGGAGGCCACCACCAGGCTGCTTTTGCTTGCCTTTGCAGCCTCTGTCAGTTCCTGAATGAAGGAAATAAAGTTGTCAAAGCTGCCGGCAGGAAGATTGTTTACCCCGTAGATGCGCTTGGCATAGGCTACCAGTTCGTCAATGAGGATAAGGCAGGAACCGCAGGCATTGAATAGGCCAGTCATGGCTTCAGATCCAGGTGATACGCCTTTTTTGTCTGCTTCCCTGACAAAGTCGTAGAGCAGGGGATTGCCTGTTGACAGTACAAGCTGTGCTGCGATTTCGCCCCACAGCGTATGGATGGTAATGCCAGGGAGATTCTGCGGATTTTTGCCTTTGGCAGGATTCAGAGCTGTTCCCACCAGGACGGCAACATGGACAGGAGGCAGGCTGGAGACGCATGCTTCCTCAAGCACGCTTTGCACGTTGGGCATTTTTTCTGCCGGCACCTTGCCGCGCAAAAGGTGATACAATGCCAGCATGCTGTGCGTCTTGCCGCCTCCGAAAGCTGTTTTCAGCTGTATGACCGGCTCGCCGCCATTGCCTGTCACCCGCTGCAATGCCTGTACCAGCAGGTTCTTGATGCCTTCCGTGACATAGGTGCGGGCAAAGAATTCGACAGGGTCGCGGTATTCAAAAGAGCCTTCGCCCCTGGCTACCTGTGCCAGATCAGCCGCAAACTCGGCATTGCGGTAACGTCCCTGGGCAACATCCGGATGAGGCTGTATGACAGTGCGCCAGCAGGGAAGATTTGCAGGGGAAGTGCTGAGAACAGAGGCTTTGCTGCTGCCGGCAGCAGGAGTAGTCTGCACCTGGGATGATGCAATGGAACCTGCTGCCGAGCCATATCTGCTCATGCGCAAAAGAGAGCGTATCTTTTCTGCTGTTTCTGCGTCTGTGTGATCGCAAAGGCGCGACATGGTATCGAGCGCACGCCAGGTGTCATCATCGTTAATATCCTGGCTTCCTGCATGGGCCCAGCGGTTGCGCACGCCAGTCAGCTCCTTTATCCAGGAGCGGCAGTCTGTGGGCAGTTTTTTACGGAAGATATCGTTCCATTTCAGATCAAGCAGTAGCAGGCAAAGGTAGATGTCCAGCGAGCCTGCGAGTTCCTCATCGCTTCCTTCAACAGGCAGATTGCGTTTCTGATCGTCGTACAGGGGAGCGAGAACACCGCTGTTCCACCAGTCAGAGCCGTAAACGTTATGCAGTTCCTGTGTAATATATGGAGACAGGGCCTGCAAAAGAAGCTGAAAGCCCTGTGTTATAGCAGTATGGTTGTGATTAAGAGACATTATTCTTTCCTCTGTATGGATATTGTCTGAAATTAAAGAAGTTTACCCTCTTTCATAATGGTCTTCCTGTTCTTCAATACCCTGTCCTGTATTTCCGCCCAGGCGACTACCAGAGCATTGTAGGCATAGGCTTCCTGGGACCAGCCTTTTTGTTCAGCCAGTGTGTAGAGCCTGTATGCCAGTTTTTTTGCCTGTTCTGCTTTCGCGCTGCTGATAGTGGCTATAATCTCAGCACAGCCGTCGTTGCCTTGTTCCTGCATGGCATAGGTCAGCTGTTGCGTAAGCAGCCAGAGTGGTGTTTTTGTGCGGCTGTCTGCATTGTGCTCTGGCAGATCCTTTCGTTCCTGCAGGTGCACAAGGCCTTTTTCAGCCTGCACAAGTCCCAGGTCTGCCAGTGTGTCAATCGAAGTGTTCTTGGCACGGGACAGAACCTCGGCGTCGCCGAAAGCCACGTCGTTGAAGGCATACTGGGCATAAAGGGCAAGGCAGAAACGCGAATGGGCATCCATGTCGCCTTCCTGATCCGAGAGATAGGCATCGAGCTCCTGATTGATGAGCTGCAGGGCTTTGCGCACGCTCATGGGCGTGCCATCAGCTTCAAGCACCTGTTTGTATTTTGAATAGACGGCCATGCCAGGTCCTATGGCAGCCTGGGCCATGTCCACAGGGGCGATGTTGCTCGCCTGAAGCTTTTTCAGCGCCGGACGCAGTTCCTGTTTCAGTTCAGCCAGGAAGGATTTTCTTGAGCAGGAAGGCGCATTGCCAGGACGCTTGCGGCAGACAAGGACGATGGAAGAGGCAAGGGCGTTAGTGTCTATTGACACACTGCGATTGGCAAGCTCAGTTCGCATGGGCCATGTTCCGGTAATGGCAAATCCAGCCGTGATAATGGCAGACAGCATGGTTTCCCAGCCTGTAGAGGCCTGTGTTGTCTGGTTATCTGTCTTGCAGTCGCTGTCGCTCTCACTCTGCTTGTAGGCATAGTAAATGGTAACAGGTACATCGTCCCTGGCATAGTCGTACAGTCTCTGACAGGCCTGGGTCATGCCTTCTTCAAAGAACAAACGTGCCTTTTGCCTGTTGCCGCCAAAGCGGTATGGCGAGGCTACCAGTTCCTCTTTCTTGGGCACCAGCCTGGTTTGGAAGAGACTGGGATAGGTTGGTTTCAGCGCATGCCTCATCCAGATATAAAAGTAGTCGCTGATGTCGGCATAGCAGATATTGTCGTAGTAGGGAGGATCGGATGATATGACAAGGCTACGCAGGCCGCAGTCTGACTGGGCAGCATGCTGTTCAGCAAAGCCTGTACCATGGGCAGGCAGGCTTTGCAGTGCTTTTTCCACCCAGGCCAGCATGTTGGCAAAACAGCCTGAGGAAGAGCAGAAAGGATTGGCTTCGGCAAAATCCCAGGTCATGGCTATTGCCTGTCTGGCAAAGGTGTTACGCACAGTGTCTCGTGAGGAATCCCAACTACAAGTGGAAGCGCATCTATCACCAAGCTTGTCTATGATAAAAGCCAGATAGACTCCCACAGCCTGTCCGTAGGCAGTGGCCCCAGATCCTCCATCAGCAAGCCCTGTGCCGTCATCAGCCATGCCGGCCTGAACGGCATCCCGTGTAGCCTTTTGCTGTGCCTCGGCTATAAGGTCACTGAAAGTGGTCAGGGCCGTGAGCTGGCGGGACGTGAAAAGATCTGCAAAAGTGTTGAGTCCGTAATTTCTGCTGTACTGAATTTTCGACGGGCACGGGATTTCTGTATCCGGACAGCACTCAGGTCTCCTCAGCTCATCAACATTAGTTTGTGCCGCATCGGGAGAAAGATAGATTCGTCCTCCTGCTCCCTGGGCAACCACAGCCATAAGAACAGTGTCATTTTTTTTGGCTGTAAAAGCATCATAAAGATACTTTGTTTCTGTCGTGGCACCACAGACAGGGCATTTGAACATGCCGCCCTTGCCCAGCTTGTTTGTCCCTCTGTCCTTGGGGCATTTGCCCTGATGAACAGTATAGGTAATCGTTTTGCCAGTAACGACAGGTTCTACCCAGGCTTCCTTTCCTTTCTTTTTTGACAGAATAAAGGAACTGGCCAGGGGCATGGTACAGCCACAGGCCGGGTTGGGACATGGCACGGTCCTGGCCCATAACCAGGCAATGACCGTGGCCTCTCCTCCGCCCTGTTTTGCTGGCAACTGTACTTTGGGATAAAGGTGCCCTATGCGCCTGAAAGCTTCTTCCTTCATCCAGCTGCCGTAATAGTGCACATCATCAGCAAGGCCGGTTGCGCCTGGCCAGGCCCTACCGGCTCCCAGGCCTTTATTTGCCTCCGGGTTTACTGGCGGTTGTCCGGAAAATCTGGGCGGTATTTCAATCATGGCCTTGTTGATCATCACGGCCACGGGATTGAGATCATGGGCATGGGCTTCAAGGCCTAGCCTTTGGGCTTCAAGCGGAATGGCACCGCCGCCAGCAAAAGGATCAAGAAAGACAAGCGGATCGTCTCCCATGTATTTCCTGATTTCGGCCCTGGCTTCTTCCAGTATTTTTTCGTCAGTGGAATTTTCCCACTTCACCAGCTTTGCGAGCAGGGAATGCAGTTTTCGCCGTTCCTTGTCTTGCTCCTCTTCTGTTGGAAAGAGTTCAGGATGGGAAGAGGGATCGTCCACCAGGGAAGCCCAGAGAACAGCACGGGCTGTTGCCAGGGGACGGCGTGCCCACCACAGATGCATGGTGGAAGGATGACCATGGCGTATGCTTTTTTCCCTGGCTGACTCTGCATTGATGGCATCAAGCGGCAGAGCCGTTTCAATCAGTTTTTTGGGCATGGTCATGACGGCTCTCCTTCTTCAAGCACCTGTGCATGCTGCAATAGGGCGGCGATGTTATATGTACAGCTTTCGACACTAAAATCAGGAGGCGCCTTAAAGGCATGTTGCAAGTACTGCAGCTTGGTGCAGACTCCGTCCGTCACTTCAGCAATGGCTAAGATGTAGGATTGAGGCTGGTTGAGTGCTGTCAGGATTTCGTTGCGCGTGACAGTCACTGTAGCAGCACCGGCAGCTCTTCCTTTGACTTCGATAAAGCGCAGGACTGGCTGGTCGTTTTGCAAAGCGCCGGGCACTTTTGATTCAATATCGTAGCCGCATTTGTCGGCACTGACATCGCTGGGCTCAAAGCCCAGTGCCCGTTCCCGCTCCATCACGGCCTGCATGGCTGCCAGTTCTGTTTCCCTGCGGGTAGCGCTGTCGGCGCAGGAAGAAGGCTGTTCCGTGGTACCTGTCAATGCGGCCAGAAGGCCTGCCGGAATGACCAGTGCCCCGCCCAGAATGACAGGCGGTCTGGCAGCTATCTTTCGTTCATTTTCCAGTTCTGCCATGCGCGTTTTCAGCCGCACTGCCAGATCATCGGCACGGCGCTGCGCCTGCTTTGAATTGAGGTGCGCATTGCGCTTTCCTGCCTGTTCACTCCTTTGCAGCTCTGCTGCACGGTAATCCCAGTAGCGTATTTCCGCAGTCAGGCGCTGTTCAACAGCCTTTTCTGTTTTGGCAATCATTGCCTCACGCCTGTTTCGCACCTCGGCCAGCTGCCTGGGCACAAGATTGCTGACAGCGTAGGCCATGGCCTTCTCTTCCACGTTCTGGCTGAGCCACGGCTTTTTTGCCGCATAGGCAAGGGCTGCCTTTTGCTCCATTTCAGAAGCCGGCCTGTAATCAAGATAGGGAGCATAGCCCGCATTGGAGGCTGTGCCGTCCTCGTTCAGTTCCACAAAATAGATGTTGCGTGAGATGTCGCGTTTCCCGCCGCCAGGCAGGGTTGTGCCATCCTGTATGGCCTGTTCTATGTAGAGGAGGAGCCTTGCTTTTGTGCCTGCATCGTTTTCATCAACAAGCACTGATCCGCGCCTGAGCAGGTCTGAATATCTCTCCAGGAGAACGTCCAGCATGGCATCCAGCAGAGGATGCCCAGGACAGATCAGGGCAGCCGGAACGGATCCGGCCGCAGTGCGTCGCGCTTTTTCAAAACAGATACGCTCATAGCGCTGCAGAACAGGCTCCCCGCAACCGATCAGTCTGTCACGGGCCCGTATAGCGGCAGGGACATGGGTGATTTCATAGCGGCCGGTTTCCCTGGCAGACATCCTGCCTCCAAGAGACTGGAATGCTTCCTTGAAAAAGGCCTCGATGAAGTGGGGCTGCAGGCGCCTGGCCTCCATGCGCTCCATTTTTTCCCGCATGACTGAGACCGTATGGGTATCCATCACATCATCTGTGAGGGCGTACTCCTTCATCAGCTTGATAAGGGCCTGCCTGTCGAAGGCTTTGTCAATGGCATCTGAGACCTGTGTCTGGACATCCCCTTCGCTGCCGTGGCGTACAGCCTCGATGAGCAGATCCTTTAGCGGACGGTTGTTGAATGAGACCTTGCCCAGGATGTCAAAAACCTTGCCTCCCAGGGCCTCCTTTTCCTGCTCAAGCTTCTCAAAGAGCCTCTTGAAGACATGCCCCTCTCTTGTTTCCGAGGCCACCAGGTTCCATAACCAGCACTCTCTGTTCTGCCCGATACGGTGGATGCGGCCAAAACGTTGCTCAAGCCTGTTGGGATTCCAGGGCAGATCATAGTTGACCATGAGATGGGCACGTTGCAGGTTCAGACCTTCGCCGGCAGCATCGGTAGCGATGAGGATGCGTACTTCCTTGTCCTGTTTGAAGCGTTCCTCCACCTTGCGACGCTCGTCGCGCACAATGCCGCCATAGATGGTGACAACAGCTTCATCGCTGCCGAGAAGGGAGCGGATTTTGCCGGTCAGGTAGCGCAATGTGTCACGATGCTCCGTGAAGATGATGAGTTTTTCACGGATGCCGTCCTTGTCGAACATGCCCTCATCGTCCTGCAGCAGGGCAGAAAGTTCTTCCCATTTTCTGTCAGTGCCGCTGGCACGGACGGCATCGGCCATGCTTTCCAGCTTTCTGAGAATGGCTATTTCGGCTTCCAGTTCTGCAATAGTAGATGCGGCACTGGCCTTGTCTGCCAGCAGTTCCTCGGCTTCCTCAAGTTCTGCGG